>NZ_WHJF01000119.1:0-19381 GCF_011682185.1 Massilia genomosp. 1 | reverse complement strand
ACTTTGATCGCCTTGGCATGCCTCGCCTCACATAACCTCAACTACTCGAACCGCCCGGTGCGGACCCGCATGCCGGGTGGTGTGGCAGGGGAGCAGCTATATTTAGCTGCCCCCTATGCCGATGTCAGCCATCCGTGAGGGTGTCGCTTTTATACAAAAAATGGCCGGATGTCGCGCTTTTTGACGATCTTGGGTTCAGACGCTGGCCAGGACGAGGAAATGTTTCTAAATAAAGCTCTGACCCCGGTTGTAGGCGTTTGCCGCGCTTCGGGGAATCAGGCTTCCTACCCCCGTTGGTGGAGGGTATTGTGTTTACGGTTGGTTTACTAATTGTGTACGGGACGTTGTCGAGTATCTATATAATATCAGGGGTATCGCCGTGACCGGGACCGGTCCGCCTATGCCTTCCCAATCTCAGCCGAACTATCCCTAAGGATCCAATGAGCAACGACAAAAGCACCCAGTTAGCCCTGATTATTACGCAGTTCGAACATGAGCTGCTGGAAGTGTGGCTGTCGGGATTGATGACGCGCATGATTCGCCGCGACAAGAACGCCGAGGCCGAATTGCGCCAGCAAGCCACCCGTTTCCTGCCCCTGCTGGTGCGCGCCCTCGAACGCGGCGCCACCACCGATATCGAAGGCGCGGCCTGGGACGATACCCGCCACATGCTCACCGAGATCTCGCAGGCGCGCGTGCGGCAGGGCTTTTCGTCGATCGAGACGGCCAGCTTCATCTTCGCCCTCAAGGAGCCCTTGTTCGCCTACCTGCGCACCGCGCTGGCCGACAATCCGATCCAGCTGGTCGAGGAAACCACCACCACCAGCGCGCTGTTCGACCGCCTCGGCCTGTTTACCATCGAGGTGTACCAGAAGGCGCGCGAGCAGGTCATCCTGCGCCAGCAGCAGGAACTGCTGGAGCTGTCCACCCCGGTCGTGCAGTTGTGGGACGGCGTGCTGGCCCTGCCGCTGATCGGCACCCTCGACAGCGCCCGCACCCAGGTGGTGATGGAAAACCTGCTGCAGAAAATCGTCGACACCGGCGCTTCGATCGCGATCATCGACATCACCGGCGTGCCGACCGTGGACACCCTGGTGGCCCAGCATCTGCTGAAAACCATCGCCGCCGCGCGCCTGATGGGCGCCGACTGCATCATCAGCGGCATCCGCCCGCAGATCGCACAGACCATCGTACACTTGGGCGTGAACCTGGAAGACGTGGTCACCAAGGCCACCCTGGCGGACGCCTTCGTGGTGGCGCTCAAGCGCACCGGTTCGACCATCACCCATCCGCACAACGCGCGCTAAGCCATGGAACGCATACCGATCCTGAAAATGGGCCGCCTGCTGCTGGTGACGATCCAGGTCGACATGCACGACCGCCTGGCCATGACCTTGCAGGACGACCTGACCGCGCGCATCGTCAAGGACCGCGCGACCGGCGTGCTGATCGATATTTCGGCGCTCGACATCGTCGATTCCTTCATCGGCCGCATGATCAGCCATACGGCGGCCATGGCCCGCATTCTCGACGCCCGCACGGTGCTGGTGGGGATGCAGCCAGCCGTGGCGATCACGCTGGTGGAACTGGGCCTGACGCTCGAGGGCGTGAGCACGGCACTGAATGTGGAACGCGGCCTGGCCCTGCTGCAGCAGGAACGGGAATGACCGCCGTGGTACAGCGGCGGGGCGCGCCGTGAGCGCCGCCGGGGGGGCGGTGCATGCGCCGCTGATCACCGATGAAGACGTGGTCCGCCTGCGCAAGCTGGTGCGCGACGAAATGGTCGCGCTCAAGTTTTCGCTGATCGAACAAACCAAGATGGTCACCGCCGCCAGCGAACTGGCGCGCAATACGCTGCGCTACGGCGGCGGCGGGCGCGCCGAACTCGAACTGGTCGAGCGCGGCGGCAAGCGCGGCATCCAGGTCAGCTTCATCGATGAAGGTCCCGGCATCGCCGATATCGACCTGGCCCTCACCGACGGCTACACCAGCGGCGGCGGGATGGGCCTGGGCCTGTCCGGCGCGCGCCGCCTGGCCGACGACTTTATTCTCGACAGCGCGCCAGGCAAGGGCACCACCGTCACCATCGCGAAATGGAAGTTGTTTTGAACAGATTAGGCAGGCAGGCGACTTTTCATGTCGGTGAATCGAGCGAGATCGCAGCGGCGCGACGCGCCGGCAATACGCTGGCGCGCCAGCTCGGCTTTGACGAGACCCGCGCCGGCCAGTTGGCCATCGTGATCACCGAGGCGGCCACCAACATCCTCAAGCACGCCGGCGAAGGCGAAATCTTGCTGCGCGCGCTGCATGCGGGCGAGCGCGCCGGCGTCGAAGTGATCGCGCTCGACCGCGGTCCCGGCATGGCCAACGTGGCGCTGCGCATGGAAGACGGCAATTCCACCGCCGGCACCTACGGCGTGGGCCTGGGCGCCATCGGCCGCCTGGCGCCGGAATTCGATATCTATTCGGTCGAAGGCCAGGGCACGGTGCTGTTCATGACGGTATGGAGCGGCGCGGCCGGCGCGCCGCTGTCGGACTGGGAAGTGGGCGCGGTCTGCCTGCCGATCCCCAGCGAGGAAGTCTGCGGCGACGCCTGGGATGTCGGCCTCGCCAGCTGGGGCCTGACAATCGGCATGGCCGATGGCCTGGGCCACGGCCCGGAGGCGGCCGCCGCTTCGGAAGCGGCGGTCGCGCTGGTGGCCGAGCGTCCCGCCGTGGGGGTGTCGGAACTGATGCAGCTGGCGCACGGCGCGCTGCACGGCACCCGTGGCGCGGCGGTGGCGATTGCGGCCATCGATTGCGATGCCGGCGAGCTGACGTTTGCGGGCATCGGCAATATCGCCGGCTGCATTTTCGACGGCGCCGCGCGCCGCCACCTGATGTCGCACAACGGCATTGTCGGCAGCAACCTGCGCAAGGTGCAGAAGTTCAGCCATCCCTGGGCGCCCGGCGCCATGCTGATCATGCATTCGGACGGCCTGGGAACGCGCTGGGACCTCGATGCCTATCCCGGCCTGGTATTCCGCCATCCGGGCCTGATCGCGGCGGTGCTGTACCGCGACTTTGCGCGCCAGCGCGATGACGCCAGCGTGCTGGTCGTGCGTGAACGGGAACTGGCGTAATGTCGCTGCGGATTCTCAAGATCGCCATCGGCACCGAGCTCGATGTGGTCGGGGCGCGCCAGCGCGCGCGAGAGATCGCGGTGCTGTGCGGCTTCGCCATGCAGGATCAGGTGCGCATTGCGACGTCGGTGTCGGAACTGGCCCGTAACGTCTTCAATTATGCGCACGGCGGCAGGGTCGAGTTTTCGATCGAAGATACCGGCGGCACCCAGGCGCTGCAGATCCGCATTGAGGATCAAGGTCCCGGTATCGCCGACCTGGAGTTGGTGCTGTCCGGGCGCTACCAGTCGGCCACCGGGATGGGCCTGGGCATTCTGGGCGCGCGCCGCCTGATGGACCTGTGCGAGATCGACTCCGCGCCCGGCAGCGGCACCCGGATCGTGCTGCAAAAGCGCTTTGCCGCCGATGCGCCGCGCATGACGGCGCGCATGGTGGGCGACATGTGCGCCCATCTCACCGCGCTGGCGCCCGATTCGATGCTGGGCGAAGTGCAGCAGCAGAACCAGGAACTGCTCGGCACCCTCGATGAACTCAAGGCGCGCCAGGAAGAACTGCTGGCGCTCACGCGCGAGCTCGAAGAGAACAACCGCGCCGTCAAGCTGCTGTACGCGGAGCTCGACGAGAAGGCCGAGCACCTGCGCCGCGCCGACCAGGCCAAGTCGCGCTTCCTGTCGAACATGAGCCACGAATTCCGCACGCCGCTCAGTTCCATCCGGGCGCTGTCCAAGCTGCTGCTGGCGCGCGCCGACGGCGAGCTGTCGGAAGAGCAGGAAAAGCAGGTCCGCTACATCCTGCAAGGCACGATCGCCCTCAACGAGATGGTCGACGACCTGCTCGACCTGGCCAAGATCGAAGCGGGCAAGGTCGATGTGCGGCCCGAGCGCTTCATGGTGGCCGACATGTTCAGCACCTTGCGCGGCTTGCTGCGGCCGTTGTTGGGCGGTTCGGCCGTCGCGCTGACCTTTCATGAACCCGCAGCCGGGCTGGCGCTGTGCAGCGACCAGGGCAAGCTGGCGCAAATACTGCGCAACTTCATTTCGAATGCGATCAAGTACACCGAGCAGGGCGACATCGCGGTCCGTGCGGCCTTGCTGCCGGAGCAGGGTATGATGCACTTCAGCGTGGCCGATACCGGCCTGGGAATCGCCGCCTGCGACCAGGCGTTCATCTTCGAGGAATTCAGCCAGATCGAAAACCGCTTGCAGACGCGCGTCAAGGGCACCGGGCTTGGCTTGCCGCTGTGCCGCAAGCTGGCCGACCTGCTGGGCGGGGCGGTTGGCGTCGACAGCGTATTGGGCGCCGGTTCGGTATTCTGGGTGTCGGTCCCGCTCACGTCCATGGCGGACCGGGACGACGCCCCGGTAACGTCATATTTACATAATCCGGATTGAGGTCCACCATGCAGTCCATTCCATTTGCCGGTTCATTGATCCTCAACGTCGACGACAGCGAAGGGGCACGCTACGCCAAGTCGCGCATTCTCACGCGTGCCGGTTTCCGGGTGATCGAGGCCACCGACGGCAACTCGGCCCTGCTGCGCGCGCGCGAAGACAAGCCGGACCTGGTGCTGCTCGACGTCAAGCTGCCCGACATTAACGGCTTCGAAGTGTGCCGCCTGCTCAAGGACGATCCCGACACCCGCCCCGTGCTGGTGCTGCAAACGTCGGCGTCGTACATCGGCGTGGCCGACAAGATCCGCGCGCTCGAAGGCGGCGCCGACAATTACCTGTTCGAGCCGATCGAACCGGAAGAACTGGTCGCCAACGTCAAGGCGCTGCTGCGCCTGGGCCAGGTCGAGCGCGAGTTGCGCGACGTGGACCGCCGCAAGGATGAATTTCTGGCCACGCTGGCGCATGAACTGCGCAATCCCCTGGGACCGATCCGCAACGCGGTCGAGCTGTTGTGCCGTCTCGACCCGAACGTGCCGGAACGCCAGGACAAGGCGCGCCAGACCATCCTGCGCCACACCGGCCACCTGGTGCGGCTGGTCGAAGACCTGCTCGACGTGGCCCGTATTTCAAAAGGCAAGATCACGCTGCACGAAGAGCGGGTGGAGCTGCAAACGTTCATAGGCAGCGCGCGCGAGTCGGTGGCGCACATCGCCGAGAGCCGCAAGCAGCGCCTGGAAGTGACGCTGCCGGCGCATGAAGTGTGGCTCAGCGGCGACCATGTGCGGCTGGCGCAAATTGTCGGCAACCTGCTGCATAACGCGTTCAAGTTCACGCCGCCGGGCGGGGTCGTCACGCTCACGGCTGAAGTGACGGGGCAGGAGATCCTGATTCGCGTGGCGGACAACGGCATCGGCATCGCCGCCGGCAAGCTCGATGTCATTTTCGACCTGTTCGCGCAAGATGGCTTTACGCCGGACCGGGTGCAGGACGGCCTGGGCATCGGCCTGTCGCTGGTGCGCACGCTGGTAAGCCTGCATCACGGGACGGTGAGCGCGTCGAGCCCCGGCGTGGACCAGGGCAGCGTATTCGAGGTGCGCCTGCCGATCGACGCCATCGGCAGCGGCGTCGCTGACGCCGGCGTAGCGGGCGCCGATGCCGCCGCCACCCGCATCCTGGTGGTGGACGATAACGTCGATGCGGCCGACATGCTGGCCGAGCTGCTCGGCATCGGCGGCCACGATGTGAAGGTCGCTTACAACGGACAGCAGGCGCTCGATCGCGCGGCGAAGTTCAAGCCGACGTACGTGTTCCTCGATATCGGCCTGCCCGACATGAGCGGCTACGAAGTGGCGACCAGAATGCGCGAGCTGCCCACCATGGACGATGCGGTGCTCGTTGCGCTGACCGGCTACGGCCAGGCGCGCGACCGCGAGCAGGCCATGGAGGCCGGCTTCGACGACCATATCGTCAAGCCGATCGATTTTGCCAAGGTCACGTCGCTCGACCTGCAGCGCCGCAAGCGCTGAGATAGGCTCTAAACGGCCCGCCCCGGGTTACTGCCAGGGGAAGAACCACGCCAGCGGCTTGTCGACGCGCGCGGCCCACGACTTTTCGTTGTGGGTGGCGCCTTCGGCGACGTGGTAAAACAGGTCGGCATCCTGCCGGTAGCCTTGCTTTTGCAGGGCGTCGCGCATCTTGATGGTATCTTCCAGGCCATCCTTCACCGTTCCGGCGTCGAGATAGAACTTCACCGGCAGGCGTGGCGGCAGCGCCGTCACCAGCGCTTCCTTGTTCCACCAGAACGAGCCCGACAGCGACGCCGCTTTCGAGAACACCGCCGCATTTTTCTGCGCAATCGAGACCGAGGCGATGCCGCCCAGCGATGAGCCCATGATGGCGGTCGATTCCTTGCCGGGCAGGGTGCGCAGCGTGCTGTCGATGTACGGCTTGACCGTGTCGACCACGAAACGCTGGTAGGTGTCGAGCTGGCCGCCGCCGTACTGCGGGTCGCAGCAGGGCGTGTATTCGTCCACGCGCGCGGGCGTATTGTCGATGCCGACCACGATGATCTCTTCCATCACGCCGGTGGCCACCAGCCGGTTGACCGTTTCGTCGATGCCCCATTCGACGCCGAATGCGGCCGTCCTGGCGTCGAACAGGTTCTGGCCGTCGTGCATGTACAGCACCGGATAGCGCTTTGCGCGGTTCTCGTCGTAGCTCGGCGGCAGGTAGATGCGCAGCTTGCGGCTGTTCTTGAGCTGCGGCGAGGCGAAGTCGGGAATGATCTTCACCTTGCCGAAGGGCGCGCCGAAGAAGGGATAGATGTCGCGCGTGCTGCCGGCGGCGAGCTTGTAGGCGCCCCCGATGGCCACCTTGTCGTCGCCGAGGGCCGGTTTCATGTGTACCTCGCCCAGCTCGTCCGGCCAGGTGTAGGTCCAGACCTTGCCGTCGCCGCTGTTGGCGGCGGCGCCTTTGGACCATGACATCGGCCCCTTGTCGCCACGGATGGCAACCCCGCCTTTGGGGCTGTCGTAATGGACGCGCACCGTGGTGGCGTGGGCGGCCAGCGGCAGCATGCTTGCCGCGGCCAGCGCGAGTCGTGCCAGTGTCATTGCATCTTCCCTTTTACTTCAGGCGCAGCAGGCGCGCGCCATGCACATCGAACTTGTTGGACGGACCGTCGGCGCCGCCGGCCGCGCTGAAGGTGCTGTTACTTTGCAGGTAGCTCATATTATAGAAGTCGCTCATCTCCAGCGCGTAGCGGCCGGGCTTCAGGCGGGCGATCAGCGGCGTCGACATCACCGGCGGCGCGCCGGCCTGGTCGATACGCGCGTGCGGCAGCTGCACCACGCCCTGCGCCGCGATGCGGCCGGATGCGTCTTTCAGGGCCAGCCATTTTACGCCGCCGCTGATACCGAGGTTAATCTGGTTGGCGCGGTTATGGTAGCGCACCTGCACGCCATATTCGCCGCCCTGCACAAGGTGTACGGCGCCGAAGCGCAGGCGCTCGCCCGGCTTGCCCCAGTCCTTGATGTGCGGCTGCGCCACGCCGCCCACCGTCGGCGCGATCTCGATCGCCGTGCCGGTGCAGCGCGGCACGCTGTGGTGGCTGCGGTTGCCCGATGCGGAAAACTGCGCTTCGATGGCGTAGCACGCGGCCGCGGGCGCGGCGCGGTCGGTCCAGGCGCCGGCGGCGACCCTGGCGGCAACCAGCTTGCCATCGCGGTAGACGTTGTACACGACGCCGGCGCCGTTGCCGCCGGCGTCGATCCGCAGCGTCGCCGGTTTGGTGATGCCGGCAATGGACGGTTCACGCGGACCGAATACGTCCGGCCCCTCAGCGTACGGTGCGGCGTCGACGCGGCGGATTTGCTGCTCGCCTTTTTGCAGTGCGCCGAGCGTGATATCGATGGTTGCGTTGTCCGGCAACTGGCGCCAGGCGATCGCCTGCGCCAGGTGCCGGCCGCCGACGGCGATCGATTCGAGCGGGAACCAGCCGCTGTCGTTGGTCGCATCGGGCAGCGCGATGCGCACGTTGATGCGCTTTCCGCGCACGGCCAGGTTGTCGAGGGTGATGAGCTTGGCCGCGCCGAACACCTCGCGCCGCAGTTTGCTGGTGATGAAAGGGCGCACCTCGATGCCGCTGCCTGTCACTTCGATGCCGAACACGTTCCCGATCACCATGCCGAGGTAGCCGCCGACGGACCACAGCTGACGCCTGGAGTTGATGACGGGGCCGATCAGCGCCGGCCGTTGTTCGTCGAGCAGGAGCGGCTGGCCGGTAATCCATTCCAGGTTCTCCATGTTCGACAGGTTCAGCGCGGCGCCGCGCATCAAGCTGTCGTACGCGGCGTCGGCCACGCTGACGTTGGCGTGCATGGCGGCCGCCCGGAGGCCGTACGCGCTCACGAAGGGCCAGAGCGCGCGGTTGTGATACACCGGCATGCCCTGCTGCTGCGGGTAGATGACCGGCGCGCCCATCGGGCCATGCGGATAGCTGGCCAGGATGCGGCGCGCGCGTTCGCCGTCGGCCACGCCGGTAACGATCGCCAGCGCTTGCCCGAGCCAGTCGAATTTATGCAGCGGCGCCCCGTCGAAGTGGGGCGCGCTCAAGCTGCTGTACATGCCCGCGTGTTCCAGCCAGAAGTGCCGGTTGATGCTGCGTTTGAGCGCGGCGGCCCAGCCGGCGTACCTGGCCGAGCGCGTGGCGTCGCCGCTGTCATGCGCCAGCGACGCGGCCAGGTTCAAGGCCTGGTAGTGCAGGACGTTGGTGGACAGCGCCCTGGAACTGGCGAGCGACGCCAGGTCGCCCACGATCCACGCGGCGTAGCTCTGGTCGCGCCAGTCGAGAAAGGATTGCTCTCCCATGTACAGCCCGGAAGCGGCATCGAAGGCGGCCAGCCGGTCGTTCTCGAGCGTGTTGACCAGCGCGCGCAAGGCGCGTGCGGCGAACGGCGCGCGCTCGGCCGGCGCCAGGTTGTTCAGGGCCGCTTGCGCGCCCAGCACCCAGGCCACGCGGTCGGTGCTGACCGGCCAGCTGCCGCCGCTGCCGGTATCCTGGACGATCTGCAGGCCGTCGGCGCTGCCCGCCACCTGCGGGGCGCGCTCGATGCCGGCACGGTAGCCGGACAATTTGAAATCGAGCGAATTGCGCACCCGCTCGGGGTCGAGCATCGCCAGCCCCAGGTCGGCGGCGTACGACAGGTCGCGCGTCCAGACGTAATGCCACTTCTCGCCGGTTTCGAAACAGTCGCAGTCGATGGCGGCCGCGCCGTTGTAGTTGCCGTCCTTGATCTGCGCGACGGCGTTCTGTTTCATTTCGCCCGCCGCCAGCGCAAACAGCGCGTCGAACGCCAGGCTGCCGCTGCGCACCGTCGGCGTGTCGGCGGCTTCCTGGTACGTTGTCGATTGCGGGCCGGGATCGCGCAGCGGCATCGTGCTCGATTGGGTGTAGCTGCGCAGCGTTGCCCCGGCATCAGGCGTCGACCAGCGCACCCTGTGGCTGCCGTACTCCCGGCTGACGCTGACCGCGTGGCCCTGGTGCGGGTCTTGCATGCTGGCGGACGGAATGCTCATTTGCGCCACCCGCAGCAAGGGCGCTGCGGGGTCGGAGGCGTCCACCGAAAAGCGCCAGGTGGAGGTCTGTTTGACGAACAGGTAGTCCTCGGGGCCGGACCGGGTCCGCATCCGGTAGCTGGCGCCGGCGGTCACGGTGACGCTGGCGGCCGGGTCGATCACCCATTCGACCGACCAGTCCTTGCTGCCGACCTTGAAGCCGTGGTAGCCGGGGCTGACCAGGATGTCGGCTTGGTACACGCCCTTGCCCTTGTAGGCCAGCCGATGGTCGATGCTCCAGCCATTGAAGCCGCCGCGCAGGTACATGGGCGCGGCCAGCGGGCCGCTGTCGGCGCTGCCTGCGGCGCTGGCCGGGAACAGGGCGGCTGCGGCCAGCAGGTGGGAGGCGGCGAACATCAGCGGTACTCCTTGCGTTCGACGATGCCTTTCAAGGCATCCTTCGATTGGAGCATGGGGAAGTCCCCGGCGCGGTACTGCCTGGGCGTCTGGAAAACCAGTTCGCCGATGTCGCCGGCGTAGCTGGCCTGGTGCGCACGCAGTGCAAGCGGCTTGCCATCGATGCTGGCCTTGCCGCCGCCCGTTACCAGCGTTGCCGATTTGCCGGGAGCGAGTTCGAACGCGAGCCGCGAACGGCTCTTGTCGGCGTTTAGCATGCTGAAAACGACCTTGCGCCTGGTGGCGCCGGCCAGGCGCAGCTGCCACCGCTGCTGTTTTCCCGCGCGCCGGAAATCGACCTCGATGCGCTCGCCGGCGCCGAACGGCAGGACCGCGTAAAACGCGCTCCATGCGGCGGGAATGGCGGGCGTGAAGGCGAGCGTGTTGTCGAGCAGGCGTGGCCGGAAGCCCACGTAGTCCTGGTAGCCGTTGCGCGCGTATTCGGCCACGCTCCACGACTGCGCGTAGGTGCCCGATGGGGTGAGCTTGCCGTCGTCGCCGGGCAGGGCGTCGAGCAGTTCGCTCATGTTTCCCAGCGTTCCCAGGCCGAGGATTTGCCGGCCCAGGTTCCGGCTCAAGGTCCATGCCAGGTCCTGGTAGCCGAACTTGTTCAGGGCCGTGACGGTGAAGCCGGCGTTCCAGCCCCAGATGGTGCCCTGGTGGTAAGCGGCGTCCTTGTGGTGGAAGTCCGGGTTTTGGTGGCGCGGATGGAAGTAGGGATCGTTCTGGCTCAGCGAGGCGATGCCGTAGGGGTAGAGCAGTTCGGACACCGCGTTGCGCGTCACGCGCGCCTGTACCTTCGGTGGAATGAAGTCGTCGAAGGGAATCGACACCAGCATCAGCTGGTTGGGGCGGACCTTGGTGTCGCGGCTGGCGTCGTCGCGCAAGCGGTCGGCCATGACGCTGCCGTCCCAGTACAGCGCGAGGAAGCTGCGCCGCGCCTTGCCGGCCAGCGCGTTCCACTGGCGCGCGCGGGCGGCGTCGCCGGCCTGGCTTGCGAGGTAAGCGCCGGTTTCAAGCGCCGTGTACCAGAGGGCCTGGATTTCGACGGCGCGCGGGCCACGGGCGGACCATGGGTCCTGGTTGTCGATGCGCGCGTCCATCCAGGTGTCCGCCGAATCGTGTACCAGCAGGCCATCCTGGTCGGCGTAGTTGGCGATGGCGCCGTCGAAGTAGGGCAGGGCCAGCTGGTACATCTGGCGCGCAAAGGCTTTGTCGCCGGTGTACTGGATATATTCGAAGGCTTCGCGCAGCATCCACGGCGTGCCGTCGACGGTGTTGTAAATGGTCTTCTCGCTGGCCGACACGCGGTTGGGGATGCGGCCGTATTCCTTGTCGCGCGGTTCGCGCAGGTTCTGGTAGCGCGCAAAGTTCGACAGCACGGCTTTGGCGTCGTCGAACTGGCCCGATACCAGCAGGGTGCCGGGCAGTGCGATGAAGGTGTCGCGGCCCCAGTTGTCGCGGAACCAGGGCAGGCCCGCCCAGATGCCGGTGCCGAATTCCTCCACCACGAACATGCGGCTGGCGGCCTTGGCCCAGTTCAGCGCCTTGTTGTACTCAAGGTCGCTGGTGGAGAGATAGCTCTTGGTCAGGGCGTCGTACAGCGTCTTGCGTTCGGCCCCGATGGGGTCCGCCTTGGCCAGCGCCTGCGCGCGCTCGCTGGCCTGGGCGGCGCTGTCGCCAAAGGCGACCACCACGGTCATGCTGCGCACGGCGTGTGTGCTGCGCAGCGTGAGCGCGTCGCCCAGCACGAAGGGCTGGTCGGCGGCGATGGCGGTAAACAGCTTGGCGCCGCCGGATGGCGCGATCAGCACCACGTCACCGGCGCGGTGCATGGCGCCCGGGGCCTTGAACAGGGTTTGCACAGTCAATATGGCGTCGGCCGGATTGGTCAGGCGGATCGCGAGCGCGTGCTTTTTCGACAGCAGCGCCATTTCCTCCAGGGCGCCGCCGGCGTGGCGCACCCGGTGGCCGTAGGGCAGGACCTGTTCGTTCGAGCGCGTGCGTTCCTTGGCCGCGCCGTCCACGAACGTGGCGTAGCCTTCGTATACCGAAGCGTTCTTGATGGTGTAGCCGGCGCCCCTGTCATGGCTCTGCGTGTAGCCCTCGAAGTAGCCGGCCAGGTTGTCGCCGACGATGAACTGCGATTGCTGGCCAGGCGGCACGCTGATCGCCATCGCGTCGAAAAAGGCGTCCACGCCAGGTTTGCCGGCGAGGGCGGCGAGCGGCATGGTCATCGCCGCCGCGAGGGTGATCAGGTACTTCATTGACTCTCCAGGATCTGTACCGAGCGGGCCGGCATCTCGTAGTATGGCTACATCGCCTCCTTATCGATAAAGGATACTACAGATGACGATGCCTATCAAACCGGCCGCCGCAGCCCTGCCGCGCTGCCTGTTTGAACGCTAGTTTTGCTACACGATGCGTCAATACCTCGTCTGTTCGCGACGCTGCGGCCGCTGCCGCCGATGAGCGGCGGCTTTTTCTGCGAGTGGGGGGGGGCGGTCACGTCTGCTGGTTTTACTACGAAATTCCTACAGAAATGTAGTAACGATAAATTCTAAAAAGGTAAATTCTTGCTGGAATGACGCCAGCGTTGTTCGAATTAAGAAAATTGACTGTCTTTGTAGTCGTACTACAGCTACCCAAACACCATTCTGTAGCCGAAATACAACGAGCCAGCCCCTTGTACTGGGCATTGCATCCAATGAGCGCACTTTTCCGTAGTCGTACGCAACTCCCGTTGACAGTGCATCTAGTTTTAGTACAGAATCGGGCTCAGACGTCCTTAGAACGTTGCCTTTGGAACCCGTGCAGTCGCCGCCATACTGAACATACGGGAATTGTGTAGTAATGATAAGATGAGGGGACAGAATGACATTTTTCGCCAATACCCGTACCAGAAGTGCCGCATTTCCACTGAGCCCGGTCGCCGCCGCTTGCGCCTTGTTCATTTCCGCCATGTCGGGCAATGTGTATGCGCAAGCCAGCGTCGCGCCGCAGGCGAGCGAGCAGCCGATTGCCACGGTCAAGGTGTCGGGCATTCGCCGCGGTATCGAGGACGCGATTTCGGTGAAAAAGGAATCTTCTTCCATCGTCGAGGCTATCTCCGCGGAAGATATCGGCAAGTTGCCGGACGTTAGTATCGCGGAATCGATCGCCCGCCTTCCCGGCCTGGCGGCGCAGCGCGTCGGCGGCCGTGCCCAGGTCATCAGCGTGCGCGGCCTGTCGCCGGACTTTTCCACCACCTTGCTCAACGGCCGCGAACAGGTCAGCACGGGCGACAACCGCAGCGTCGAATTCGACCAGTATCCGTCCGAGCTGCTCAGCGGCGTCACCATTTACAAGACCCCGGACGCCGGCCTGGTCGGCCAGGGCTTGTCCGGCACGATCGATATGCAGACCGTGCGTCCGCTGTCGTTCGGCAAGCGCACCATCGCCATGAACGTGCGCGGCGAGAAAAACTCGCTCGGCGGCATCGCCAATGCGAAAGACACGGGCAAGCGCTTCAGCGTCAGCTATATCGACCAGTTCGCCGACCGCACGATCGGTATCGCCATCGGCTATGCGCACCTGGACTCGCCGGTGCTGTCGAACGAGACCGGCCTGTACGAGCCGTGGAAAACCGATGCGCGTCCTGGCGTGCCGGGCGGCACCTATTTGATGGATGGCTTGAAATCGGTGGCGCGCAGCGGCACCAACAAGCGCGACGGCGTCATGGGCGTGCTGCAATATCGTCCCAACAAGCGCTGGACCAGCATGATCGATGTGTACGCGTCGAAGTTCAAGCGTGAAGAAACCGCCAACCAGTTCGAAGTGGCCCTGAACGACTACAACGGCGGCTACAAGCCGGGCTTGCTGTATTCGCCGGCCACCACGGCCAATGGCGTGCTGACCGGTGGCTCGGCCAGCGGCGTGTATCCCTTGGTGCGCGGCATGTACAACGACCGCAAGGATGAGATCAAGGCGATTGGCTGGAGCAATACCTTGCGCTTCGATGGCGGCTGGTCGGTGTTTGCCGACGCCAGTTTCTCGAAGGCGACGCGCGATGAAGTCAGCCTGGAAAACAATCTGCAACTGAGCAATGCCGCCGCCGATCCTTTCCTCGACACCGTCGACCTGAAGTTCGCTACCGGCACCTTTTCGCACATTGCCGGCCGCCTGAACTACACCGACGCGAAGAATTTGTATCTGCGCAACACAATTTACGGTTCGGGCTATGGCAAGACGCCGCAGATCGAAGATGAACTCAAGGGTTTCAAGCTGGTCGTCTCGATGCCGGTCCCGACCGTGCTGGAAAGCTATTTCTCGGGCGTGGACGTGGGTATGAATTACGCCGACCGCAGCAAGAACAAGGTGCAGCCGGAAGGCGCGATCACCCTGCGCGGGGCGCCGGGTCCGGTGCCGAACGCGTTTCTGTATGGCCAGGTCGACCTGGGCTTTGCCGGCACCGGCATGATTCCTTCGTGGAATGTGCCAGGGGTGGTGAGCCAGACCATGAACTTCAAGCCGAGCTCGACCGAGTCGTTCCTGATTTCGAAGGCCTGGGAAGTGAACGAGAAGATCACGACCAGCTTCATCAAGGCCAATATCGACAGCGAAATCGCTTCGGTCACGGTCAAGGGCAATGTGGGCGTGCAGGTGCAGCGCACCGAGCAGTCGTCGCGAGCGAACTATTTTGACGGCACCGCGCCGGCCGGCAGCCAGGTCAAGCCGGTCCATGATGGCATGACGTATACCGATTACCTGCCGAGCCTGAATCTCTCGTTTGGCCTGAGCAATCAGCAGACCGTCCGTTTTGCCGCCGCCAAGCAACTGGCCCGTCCGCGTATCGACCAGCTGCGCTCGGCGCTCGACTTCAACGTCGGCACCACCGACTTCAAGCCAAGCGCCAACGGCGGCAACGCGCGCCTCGATCCTTGGCGCGCCAAGGCAGTCGACTTGTCCTACGAGAAATATTTTGGCAACAAGGCGTATTTTGCGGTCGCCGCTTTCCACAAGAAGCTCGATACCTATATCTTTACGCAAACCCTGGACTACGATTTCTCGAAATACATTCCCGGCACCAACGCGATTACCGCGATCGGTAACTACAAAGCGCCGTACAACGGCAATGGCGGCAAGCTGAAAGGCCTGGAACTGTCGGCATCGCTGCCGCTGAGCCTGATCACCCCGGTGCTCGATGGTTTTGGCGTCTCGGCTAGCGCCACGCACAGCAAGAGCTCGATCGCGATCGAAGATCCGGATAGCAGCATCGGCAAGAATATTCCGCTGCCGGGCTTGTCGAAGCGCGTGACCAACCTGACTTTGTACTATGAACAGAATGGTTTCGAGACGCGCGTCAGCCAGCGCAAGCGTTCGGATTTCGTTGGTGAAATCGGCAACTTTGCCAATGACCGCACCTTGCGTTATGTGGTGGGCGAAGACGTGGTCGACTTCCAGATCGGTTACAACTTTACCGAAGGCAGCCTGAAAGGCTTGGGAGTAGTGTTGCAGGTTAATAACGTTGGCGACACCGCGTACGAAACCTACGGCGGCGACCGCAACAAGCCGCTGGAATACCAGAAGTATGGCCGCACCTTCCTGATGGGCGCCAACTACAAGTTTTAAGGCCTTCCCTGTCGGGGTGATTCCGGCACTGAGCACAACCCCGGCGCATGCAAGTGTGGCGGGGTTGTTTCATTTTCGGAAAGGCGAGTGTGCGTTAACGACAATCAGATTGCCCGAATAGCCTCAATTACACCCCACTTGCACGCAACTCCGTTACAAAAAATCGCATTCTTGACTACAAAAGAGTAAACTGCAGGATGCTTTCCCGTCGGGCTAGCTAGTCAAATTGTGAGTGTCCTATGTCTGAAACCCCTGTACTACTGTTTTCCGAACTCAACCTGAGCGCCCAAGTGCTGAAGGTCATGAAAGAGGTCGGTTACGAAACGCCGTCGCCGATCCAGGCTGCCACCATCCCGCTGCTCCTGGCCAATCGCGACGTGCTGGGGCAGGCCCAGACCGGAACCGGCAAGACCGCGGCCTTCGCGCTGCCGATTTTGTCGCGCATCGATATCAAGCAGCAGACGCCGCAGGCGCTGGTGCTCGCTCCTACCCGCGAACTGGCGATCCAGGTCGCCGAAGCGTTCCAGAAGTATGCAACGCACATTAAGGATTTCCACGTCCTGCCGATCTACGGCGGCCAGAGTTACGGTCCGCAGCTGCAGGCGCTGCGCCGCGGCGTGCATGTGATCGTCGGCACCCCGGGCCGCGTCATCGACCACCTCGAAAAAGGCTCGCTCGACCTGTCCAAGCTCAAGACGCTGGTGCTCGACGAAGCCGACGAGATGCTGCGCATGGGCTTTATCGACGACGTTGAACAGATCCTGCAAAAAACCCCTGAATCGCGCCAGACCGCGCTGTTCTCGGCCACCATGCCGTCCGCAATCAAGCGCATCGCCAAGACCTACCTGCGCGATCCGGCTGAAGTGACGGTCGCCGCCAAAACCGGCACCGCCGACAATATCCGCCAGCGTTACTGGATGGTGAGCGGCATGCAGAAGCTCGAAGCGCTGACCCGCATCCTCGAAGCCGAACCGTTCGACGGCATGATCATTTTTGCCCGCACCAAGCTCGGTACCGAAGAACTGGCGACCAAATTGCTGGCGCGCGGCTTCGCGGCCACGGCGATCAACGGCGACATGCAGCAAACGCAGCGCGAGCGCACCATCGAACAACTCAAGAACGGCAAGATCGACATCCTGGTCGCCACCGACGTCGCCGCGCGCGGCCTGGACGTGGAACGCATCAGCCACGTGATCAACTACGACGTGCCGTCGGACCCGGAAAGCTACACCCACCGCATCGGCCGTACCGGCCGCGCGGGCCGCAGCGGCGAAGCGATCTTGTTCATCACCCCGCGCGAGCAGGGATTGCTCAAGGCGATCGAACGCGCAACGCGCCAGCCGGTGGCGCCACTGACCTTGCCGACCGTGAAAGCCGTCAACGACGTGCGGATCGCCAAATTCAAGGACCAGATCACCGAAGTGCTGGCCGCCGGCGGACTCGATGTATTCCGTTCGCTGATCGAAGAGTATGAGCGCGAGCAGAACGTGCCGGCCGTCGAAATCGCAGCGGCGCTGGCCAAGCTGGCGCGCGGCGACATTCCGCTGCTGCTGGAAAAACCGAACCGCGACGCCAAGAGCGCGCCATCGTGGCAAGAGAACTCGCCTGCCGCACGCGCACCGCGTTCGGACGCGCCAATGCGCAGCGACCGTGGCGACCGTGGTGACCGTGGTGACGCTCCGGCCTTCAAGCGCGAACGCGTTTCGCGTCCGTCGGAAGAGGGCATGGGCACTTTCCGTATCGAAGTCGGTCATGCGCACGGCGTCAAGCCGGGCAACATCGTCGGCGCGATTGCCAACGAAGCGAACATCGAGTCCAAGTTCATCGGCCGCATCGAGATCTACGACGACTACAGCACGCTCGACCTGCCGGTCGACATGCCGGCCGACCTGATCGATCACCTCAAGGGTGTCTGGGTCGCGGGCCAGCAGTTGAACATCACACGCGATGGCGAAGCGCCGGCGGTCAAGAAGGCGGCTGCTCCGAAAAAAGCGGGCGACCGTCGTTTTGAAGAGAAAAAGCTCGGACCTAAAAAGCCGTATGACGCGGCCACCAAGGCCAAGAAGGAAGCACGCAAGCTGGCCAAGCCGGAGTAAAGCGGCAGGCGGGTAAAAAAATGGGCAGCTTCGGCTGCCCATTTTGCTTGGGGGGCACTTCGCAGCGATCCGGGCGACTGGCGCGCAAGCGCACTGTCAGCGACGGCTTGCTGCGCATCGGCCATCGAATGGGGCTCCTAATTGCGCCATTCGATTGTGCTGATGACCGCTTCCAGGTTCCGGCGTGCCTGTTGCGCGGAACCCGGGTCCAGTTGCGCTGCATGGATGAACGCGGCAGGCCCGCAGAGCAGGCGAATGGATGCGTGAACTGTTTCGTCAGATGTGGTCTCCTGGCTCGATGTCTCATACTCCAAGGTTTATACGACCGCTCGCAATATCCTGAAGCCGGCTCCAACCCTTAATCCATCTTTCCGCTTCTGAAAGTAGCGCGCGTTGAGCTCATCGGCGCCAAAATCCGTCACGTCCCGAAAACCAAGCGCCGCAATCTGGGCTTGCAGTTCTTGAGGATGGAAATAGCTCTGCCATGGCTCACCCTCCGCCCCGAATTGCTTCGCCGCGTAGTCACTGATCACTTGATCGATCGGATGCAGCAAGGCTGGAGCAACGCGATAATCGAAGGCGATACTGCTTCCTTTCGGCAGCGATGCAACGTAATTCAAAACATCAAAAATCGCTGGCTTCGACAGATAGACGGTCACGCCCAGCCACGAAAAACAGCTCGGCACATCGGACCGCCATGTTGATGAAGCCAGCGCCGATGCCAGCGTGACGGTTTCAAAATCCGCAGCCACAAATTCAACCGAATCCGGGACCTTCAGGCCTTGTTCCCGCAAAATATCCTTTTTCCAGGCCTGCGTTGCCGGGTGGTCGACTTCAAACACGCGCACATGTTTATCGGCCCCAGGATGGCGCAGCATATAAGTATCCAGTCCGGCTCCCAATACAAGGTACTGACCGACTCCCTGGTTCAAGCTCTCCTCAAGCATGTCTTCGGCGGCCTTGCTACGTACGACTGCGGCTGCACGTACGCCACGAGACATGGGGTCGTTGAACTGATAGGGATCACTTTCCACCATCTGCGCCAAATGGTTCCCGAGAATTGGCAGCGCAAAGGGATCGGAAAAAACAAGGTGATTAGCGCTGATCTTCAGCATAACTGAACTTCGGTCGCCGTTACGTGTCCAACCTTGCATATGCGTGCGCGGTGGCGCAGGCGGGAGAAGATTATGGCAACGATGAATCGGGTTCAGTTTCAGGCGGGCATGAGTGTGACGCAATTCATGGAGCTCTACGGGACGCAAGCGCAGTGCGAAGCGGCACTGGAGAAGATTCGGTGGCGCGACGGATTCGTCTGCCCCATGTGCGCTCGCAACGATCATTACGTGGTTTGGCATGGTAAGGCAAAAACGTTCCAGTGCCAGGCTTGCCGGTGCCAGACAACCCTCACGAGCGGGACCATTTTCCACTCGAGTAAATTGCCTCTCACGAAATGGTTCCAAGCGATGTACTTCCTCACGCAAGCCAAGAACAACGTGGCGGCGCTGGAGCTGATGCGCCTCATCGGAGCCTCTTGCAAAACTAGCGGAACGGATGAAAATTGCTTGGCAGCGCAAGCGAAAAGGTGGGAGTGGGCGCCCATTTCTGGCATGATTTAGTTCTAACGCTTAATCAAAACGCCCACACCATGAAT
>NZ_WHJF01000118.1:0-19597 GCF_011682185.1 Massilia genomosp. 1 | reverse complement strand
CAGGATCGCAGTGGAAGGGGCTGTCCAGTTGAAAGCGCTGACACTGATGCGGCCTTCGCCGGGCACTTCCACACTGTCGAGCTCCCCGTGTTTGCTGTAGCCGTAGCCGACCACCCCGCCATCAGGCCACTTCAATGCGATCTTCTTGCCACCCGGGCTGTACGAATAGGAATAGCCCATCGTGAATCCGCCCGGATAAGTCACCGTCTCGCCCGTATGGCGATTCGCATCGTCATAGGCAATGATGCCACTGGACTGTGTGCCAGCGTCATCGTTGCTCCATCCAATCAGGCTATCAGCGTCATTCCAGTCGTACTTTACCGTCCGCTGCAACACATCACTCTTATCGTAAAATAACTTCTTTACCAACCGATTCGCATTGTCGTAAGTAAAGCGGGTTTTACCCTGATTGAAATCGATGTATTGCTCAACATTTCCCGACAAGTCATAAGACAGATGCGCGCTTTGTCCTAGGGGAAGCGTTTCCTTGATGACGCGGCCGTTGCGATCATAAGCGAAGCGGTGGACGTTGCCCTTGGCATCGGTGACCTCCAGCAAGTTGCCGCGCACGTCGTACGCCATGCGGGTGAGTTTTTTCAGTCGATCAGTGTGAGTCAATGGCTGACCAAAATGGTCATGCTGCGTCGTGTCCGCCTTGCCATAGGGATCGATGTTGCCATTAACCAAGCCGCGCGGATCGTATCCAGTCTGCACAGTGTGCGTGACGCCGTTGCGCTCGGCCAGGGTGCTTGCGGTAGGGTGTTCCAGTGCATCATACCGGTTGCGCTGCACATAGGTCGGGTAGCGGATTTCCGTAGGCGAGTTCAAGCTACCCAAGGTTCCGACCGCGCTTCCGTCATCGATCTGATAGCTGAACCGGGTCGCGTTACCCATGCCATCGACCAGTTTGCTCATGCGCTGAAAATTATCGTATTCGATCAACTGTTCCCGCCCATCGCCATCGCGTACAACGGTGGGCGAGCCCTGGCGGTCATAGCCAACGGTTGCCGGCGTTAACGAGGCGGCCGCACTGTCCAGCACCCGATTGAGGGCGTCATAGCGCATCGTTGTTTTGTGTTCGAGCGGATCGGTCGTTACGAGCAGATTGCCGACTTTATCGCGGGCAAGACGCCATGACTTGTTCAAGGCATTGGTACGTTTCACCAAAAGGCCCATGGCGTCGTATTGCATGACGCTGGTGAATTTGCGCGGATCTGTCGAACTGACACGATTTCCAGTGCGGTCGTGCACGAAGATGAAGTGCCCCTGCTCAGGTTCGGTAACGGTCGCGATATTGCCGTGGGCATCATAGCTGGTGAGGGTGACCGCATCGGCCGTGACAGTGCCGTTGGCCTCGGTGCGTCCCTTGACCGTGGTAATGGTGGTAAACCCGTAGTCGTCGACTTTCGATTCCGTCACACGCTCGTCGGCGGTCCCGGCCGCTTCCACAAGCCGGATCAGATTGCCCTTGCCATCACGCTCATAGCGCGTCTTCACGCCAAGTTCATCAGTGGTTTCCAGCAGGGCGAGGTTGATGGCGGAGTAGGCGCGCTTGAGCGTCGTGCCATCCTCCTGGGTCAGCTCGACCACCTGCTCGAATTCGTTGTAGGCCGTACGCTTGCTGAATCCGCGCGCATTGGTGCTGGTTTCGGCCCGCGCGCCGGAATCGTAGCGCACCGCCTCGTCGACGCGCCCGTTGACCACGCGCCGCACCAGCTTGCCCGAACGGTCGTGCGTCAGGTCGTCCACCCGCCGTCCGCTGGCCGTTTTCGGGCCCGTGATGCGGGTCGAGAACTGCTTGTTGGCGTCGTCGTAGTCGAATTCGTAGTCGCTCACACCGCCGTCGCCGGCCGTGTACTGGGTGACCGACCCGCCGGCATAAGCGAGCTTTTCGATGCGCTTTTCCTGGTCGGTGACCGTGATGATGTTGTTGCTCGTATCATATTCGTAGAACATCGAATTGCCGCGCGCATCGATCACCTCGTGCAGGCGGTTGGCCGCATCATACTTGTACTTGACGCTGCGCGCGGGCAGGTCCAGCGCCATGCCGGCGATCGGATAGTCGCGCACTTCGGTGATCAGATTGCCCGTGTAATGCAGGCTGTACAAGACGCGCCCGTTGGCGTCGATCACGCCGCGCAGGGTGCCGCCCTTGTCGCGCACCATCCAGACGGTATTGTTGTTCTTGTCGCCGTAGGCCACCACCTGGCCCTGCGTGTTGTAGTCGACCCACTCGCCGGTCTTGTCACTCCAGCGGTAACCATTGGCAATCTTGACCGGCGCCACGATCATGCTGCCCGCCGCCAGTTGCGTGTACGCGGCCGCGCTGGCCGTGTCCGGCACGGCATTGACCGCGCGCTTGTCGAGCATGGTCCGGTTCGAAAAGGCATAGCGGCCCTGCTCGCCCGTATACAGCTCGTTCTTGCGCCGCACCGCTTCCAGGTCGCGCACCGGCGCCGTCTTTTGCGCATCCCCATGCATGCACAAAGAAAAATAGTCGGAAGAAACCAGCCGTGGCGTCGGATAGTCTTCCTTGTCCTTCTCGCCCATCAGGCTGTTGAAGGGAGTGGTCCGTTCCGACAGCATGGCAATGCCGATCGGCTTGTCGCCAATGAGCACCAGGCCGGTGGACGGCTTCCAGTCTTCGTCGACCATGACCCAGCATGCCTTGGACTCTTCGCCGTCCATTGGCTTGCCCAGCATGGCCGGCGCGCTTGAGCTGGTCGACGACGAGCCGGTCAGGTTGGCCCAGCTTTGCGACAGGCTTTCCCAGTGCGGATTGAACTTCCACTCCTTGCCCGTCCAGACGCGCCCCCAGCTCACCGTTCCTGCCGTGCTCGACAGTTTCATGTCGTCGACCATGATGGTCGCCGTGCCATTCGGGATACTGATAGACACCCCGTTGGGCGACACCTTGGTTTGGGCGTGACCAAACCCCATTGTGACGCTCAGGACCAGCCCGGCCAGCGCACACAGGAATTTCACGCTCGCCGAGGCCCGCGCTACGCTGGTTTTCATCGTCGTCTTCTTCATTTTCATTCTTGGAATCAGCTGCACATTTGTGGCGCGGCCTTGCCGCCTTCAGGCACCTTGACGCATTTCTTGCCCTTCGGCCCCTTGATCGGCTTCGCTTTTGGCGGCGGCGAACTGCTGCCGCCATAGCCACCGGAACCGCCGCCACCGCCGCCGATACCGCCGCCGCTACCCGGGCAACTCATCGCCGGCGGCGATACGATCGCCGTTCTCGCGCCGCAGGTCGTCTTGGCGCCGTTGGCGCAGATGTATTCGCACACGACACCGTAGCCGTTCGAGTAACCGGCACAGCCGCCGCCCGACGCCACGCCGGTACTGACCGCGCCGTCGAGCGATTCGAGCGCAATCACGCGGAACGGCAGGCTCACACGCTGCTTCGCTTCCAGGGCCGGCGGTACATCGACCAGGAATTCGTAGCGGAAATAGCGGTCATTGGTCGGCAAGCGCTGCTGCACATTGTCGGCACGATACAAGCCATAGTTGGTGAGCGTGAGCTCGCCGTAATACACATCGCCCGGGGCCATCTTCGGCAGGTTGATGCCGGCTGGCTGCAACACCACCACCGCCGCCGGCACATTCGTCTCGAAGGTCTGGTTCAAGGTGATCTCGTAGCGGTCCTGGATCGCGATTTCGCGCACGCTCCACTCCACCGTCACCAGGTTGTAGTTCAGGAAGACCGGCTGGGTCGCCTTCACGCCCGGCTTGATCAGCAGGCGTCCGCCGACTTCCTGGTGATTGGCGGCCCTGGCGCGGAACTTGTAGGTGCCAGCCGGCAGGTCGACGAAGTCCGCTTCGCCCAGCACATTGGTGACGAGTTCGCTGGTGACGCTCGGCACGTCTTCATTGGTCATCGTGATCGTCGCGTTGGCCAGCCCCTCGGGGATCTTGCCGTCTTTGTCAGGAAACTTCGTGTAGATATCGGCCACCTTGAAGTGGACGTTGCCCTTGCCGCTCTGCGTCAGGTGTACATACACCCAAGTCCATTGCGGCTGCAAATTCGCCGCCGCCACGTTGAGCTTGAATACATGGCGCTCCGCCTGCGTGCCCTGCGGCGGCGCGAACGACAGGTCGACCGCGCGGCTGGCGCCGATGGCGAGCTTGCCGCCCGACTGGCTGGCAATGCTGGCCCAGGCCGGTACCGCGCTGCCGTCTTCCTTGGTCAGCGTGAACTGCAAGTCCTCGGTGTCCTCCAGGCCCGCGTTCTTGAACGTGACCGTTTCGATCTGCGTCGCGCCCTGGGACAGGCCGGTCTCGAGCATCGTCGGCGCACTGACCAGGTAAGGCTTGGCTTCCGACAAGGTGTAGTTGACCTTGACCTGTCCCATCGGCTTGCCCTGTTCGGCGTCGCTGACGACGCTGAAGATCAGGGTGCCGGATGGCTGGGCCTCGTTGCTCGCCTTGAACACCACCGGCACATTGAGCGTCTGGCGTTCCGTCATGTTCATTGCCGGCGCCATCTGGGCGCTGATACCGGCAGGAATTTGCCCGGTCGGCTGGGTCGCCGCGTCGAGTGTCAGGCGCAAGCCTTTCGCCTCCGTTCCCGGACCCGATTTGGCCACGAACGGAATCGAAAACGCCAGGTTCTTCGGAATGTCGAGCGCGTAAGGGTTCGGTCCCACCGTGACGCGGTTGATCGTGAACTGCTTCTGCTCCGGACGATCGGTAATGCTCGGATGCACCGCGCTGACCTTGTACAGGCCGGCATCGCTGACGGTCGGCTCGAAGGCATAGTCGAATTCCCCCTTGCTGTTGGTCAGGACCGAGAGAGTGCGTTCAAAACCCTCCTGGTTCAACACCAGTTTGACGCGGGTATTGGGCATCGGCACATTGGTCACGCGCTCCAGGGCGCGGCCGCTCATGACGATTTTCTGGTCGCCGAAGGAGTGCGTCGGGGTAACACTGCTCAACTCGACGTAGTAAGCGGTGTCGAGCAGCGATACCACGCGCTCGGAACCGCGTCCGCCGACCTGCACTTCGTCCGCTTCGCCGCTGTGGTAACGCAGCTTGTCCACTTCCAGCCTGACGCGGATCGCGTTCGGGCTCGAGGCCGGCACGTTCACTTCGAACACGTCGGAAACGTAGTTGGCGCCGGCGGCGATGCGCGCCACCGTCTGGCCATTGGCCAGGGAAATCACGTCCGGCCCGATGACTTGCTTGTAGGCCTGGGTAGCGAGCACGTTACCGTCGCCATCGAGGATCTTGAAGCGCAGTTCGGTCGATTCCTTGGCGCCGCCGGCGGTCGCGGTCAACAGTTCAACGTCGACGTCGCCCGTGTTTTCGATGTTGAGCTTGACCTTGCCGGTGCCGCCGCGGGTGAACCCGTCGGTGCTGATGCCGACCACCAGCGAGCCTTCGCTCACCGACAGGGTCTGGCTGCGTGCGACCTTGACCAGGCTATCCTCGTCCTGAGCGATCTCGACACCGACCTGCGCCAGTGGAGCGCCGCCCAGGTCGGCATAACCGCCGACGATCACCGATACCAGGCGGGTCTGGTTGGCGCCGAGCGGGAACGGATCCGATTGGTGGTCCTTGAACTGCTTGCCTTCCTTGTCGATCGGCAAACGCACGACCACACGCACATTATCGAGCTTGCTGGCGGAGGTGTTGACGACCTGCGCCTGCAGCCGGTTCATCATGCCACGCTTGATCGGCAGGCCGCTCACGATGGCCGTGCTCACGCTTGGCAAGACGATGCTGCGCGGCTGTTCGGCGTTGTTGGCGTCCACCGAGACCACCGTGTAGCGGCGCTCGCCGGCGCTGTAACCGGTATCGGTCAGGCTGGTGGCGCCGCTGACCGTTGGGGTCAGCTTGAATCTGGCGCTGTCCGGACCGGCGTACACCAGGTAACCGGCCACGCTGCCGTTCGGCGCGCTCCAGCTCACCACTGGCAGGTTGTTGTCGATCTGCTCCACCCTGAGCTGACGTACAGGAAACAGGCTGGCGTTCAGGTAGCCCGAGTTCGACATCGCCGACTCGTTCCCGGCCGCGTCGACCGCGGTGACCACATACGCGCCCTGGGTCGGGGACGGATTGCTGTCGTAGGTCAGCAAGGTCGTGATGCGCGACTTGAGCGGGGTCAGCCCGGCAATGCTGCCGATGCTGGTGCCGCCGGCACGGTACAGGTTGTAGTACGCGACGGAGCTCGAGAGCGGCGCTTGCCAGCTGGCCGCAACGCCCGGCCCGGCCAGCTTGAGCATCAGGCTTTGCGGCGCTCCGGGCGCATTCGCGCGCGAAGTCACTTCCTGCGCGGCGCTCTGGCCGGAAAGCGACTCTTGCCCGTTCGAGGCGCGCACCGTCTCCACGGCGTATTTGTAGAGGCCGTCCGGACTGGCCTGGTCGATGTAGTCGATGCCCGACGTCCGTTTCAGCACGGTCAGGCTTTGCTGGCCTGGCGCCTGGCGGTACAACTGGTAGCTGGATGCTTCCTCGACTGCCTGCCAGCTCAGCTTGACCTTGCCGCCGGGCTGGGCCAGCGCTGTGAAGCCGAACGGCACGTTCAGCGGCGGCAAATCGCCCTTGTAGACCTGGAAGCGGTTAAATGCCGACACGCGGGTCGAGACATTCCCCAGTTCGTCCTGCGCCAGCACACTGAAACTGAGCGCTTCCGGGCCGGCCATGCCGGCATTGGCCGGCAAGGTGAGCGTGCCGCTGTAGGTGGTCGGGTTGACCTTGGCCAGCCCGCTCAGCGCGCTTGGGTTGCCCGAGGAACCGGACAGCGAGAACTTCACTTGCGGCATGCTTGCCGGCGCTTCGCTGAAGGTCAGGCTGACGTTGACCGTTGCCCCGTTTTCATTCTTGATCGGCGAGGCCGGATTGAGCACGATGCCCGACAGCGCGGGGCCGGCGGTATCGATGGCCAGCGTGGCGCCGGCATCGATCTCGGTGCCGCGGTTACCGACCGCGTCGCGCGCCGAGAACAGCGCATTGGCGGTGCCGGAACCGGTCTTCTGGTCGATCACGAAGCTGCCGGTATAGGTGTTGCTGGCGCCCTTGCTCAGTTCTACCGGCATCGGCGGGGTGCCCTGCACGATCAGCGACAGATACGGCGCCGATTCCAGCAGTTCGCTGACGGTCAGCACCACATTCACCTTGCCCTGGCCGACCCGGCCGCTTGCCGCATCGGTCTTGCCGAGCGGGGTGTAGACGATCGACACCGCTTTCGGCGCCGTGCTGTCCGACCTGGCCTGCACCGGATTGCTCGGCAGCGAAGGCGTGCCGGCCTGGTTGAGCGCAACCACGCGGTACGACCAGGTGCCGTCTTGCGGCGGGAGGTCGTCGAACTGCACCGCGTTCAATGGCGCACTGCTCACTTTTACGGCCTGGCTGATGGAATCGAATGGCGCGGCGGCGCGATACACATGGTAGCCAATGGTGTTCTGATCGACCGAACGGGTCCAGCCCAGATGCACCTTGCCGGCCAGCTGCGCCAGGGCCGTCAGGTTGCCCGGACTGGACGGCACGGTGGCGTCGAGCGTGACGGCGAGCGGGGCCGAAGCGGCGCTGGTGCCGTACTGGTCGGTCACCGTGGCCTTGATCTCATTGACGCCGGGCGCCAGGGTCAGGCTGCCGGAGAACTGGCCGGCGCTGCCGCTGACGATGGTCGCGCCAGCGTTTTTCCCGTTCAGGATCAACTGCACCGTACCGCCTGGCACAGCGTTGCCCGACACGCTGAACAGCGCCTCGCGGGTGGTGCTGCCGCCAGCCGGCGGGGTCAGTGCGGGCGCCGCCGGCGCCGCATGGTTGACCGTCACCGTGTAGCTGCTGGTGCTGACGTTATTGAGCGAATCGGTGGCGCGCAAGGCCAGCGTGTGGGCGCCGTTGGCCACATTGGCCAGGTCCAGCATCACGGTGTAGGTCGCGCTGCCGCTGGCGGTGCCGATCACGGCGCCGTCGAGCAGCAAGTCGATGCGCGCAATGCCGCTGCGGTCGCTTGCCGACAGGGTCAGGGCCGCGCTGCGCGTGAGCACCGCGCCGTTGGCCAAGGCCGCCCCATTGAAACTGATATTGGCCAGGTCCGGGCCGGCGGTATCGGGCACCACCGCGGAGCGCTTGACGGTGATGGCGCTGCTGCTTTCGGCGCTGCGTCCGGCAAGGTCGGTGGCGACCGCCTTGATGGTGTGGGCGCCATCGGGGCTGCCGTCGAGATTCCAGGCGTAGCTGTACGGCGCATTGACGCTGGTCGCGGCAAGCACGCCGTCGATGAAGAACTGGACGTTGGCAATGCCGCCGAGATCGGTCGCGCTGGCCTGGATCGATACCGGCTGGGCGAGCACGCTGCCGGCTGCCGGGGAGCTGATGCTGACCACGGGGGCGAGCGTATCGACCAGCACGCCGCCGGCGAGCGACGCGCTGACGATGGCGCCGCCCGCATTGCGGTACTGGACCTCGATCCCCTTGTTACCGTCGCCGTCGGACGTGGTAAACGTGACCTGGCCGCGCCCGTTCGTCAAAGGAGCAAACGCGACGTTCGCAAAGGCACCCTTTTCAGCGAGGCGATATTCGGTCGCGTTCAGGCACGACAGTTCGAGCGCCACCGCGTGCTGCTCGACGTAGATGGCCGGCACGGCCATGCGCAAGGTCGGATTGAGCAAGGGCTGCCCCGCCAGGTAGCTGGCGAAGTTGACGCCGGTCGAGACCTTGTCGCCCTGCCCTTGCGGATTAGCGCCCGCTTCGCGCGGACCGCTGGCGTTGCCCCACCAGTTGTTGGTGGCAAGCACCGTTGTGGCCGGGGTTTTGTTATTGATCGCAAAGGCGGTATTGCCGACAAACTGGCTGCCCGAGACCGTCGGCGCGCTCTTGTCGACGTCCATGCCGGTGCCGTTGCGCATGAAGCTGGTGCCTTGCAAGGTGGCGTTGGACACGTCCAGCAGGCGCAGGCCGACCAGGTTGTCGCTGAAATCGAGGTTCTGCATGACCGAATTGAGCGCGCGCACGGTCAGCGCCGCGCCCGCGCCATCGATATCGGCAGCGCCGCCGAAGCGCAGCACCAGGTCCGACAGGGTCACGGTGCCGTAGCTGGCTGCCGATGTTTCCAGGCGCACGCCGCGCCAGTCGCCGGGGGCGCCCTTCTGCGCCGTGGCGCCGCTGGCGCCGCCGGCGCTATCGTCCTTCTGGCTGGTCAGCACGATGCCCTTGCCGGTCGTGAGCTGGTCGCGCACGACCAGCTGGGCATCCTGGCCGAATTTGACGGTCACGCCGTCGGCCACCGTCAACTGGCCAGCGAGCGCCGGAAGCGGAATCATCTGGGCCAGCATGGCCGTCATCACCGCCCGCGCCACCAGGCGCCGGGAAGTGTTGGGAGTGCGGTAATCGGTCACGTTGTTATGCATGAGGTGCGCGCTTAAATTGTTCTTGGAGAGAGTCATCGCCGTTCCTTACGGTGACACGGTGATGACGTCGGACGTCACGCTATTGATGTCGCTGCCGCTGGCGGTCACGGTCGTCGTGCCCGCGGATACCCCGGTCACATACGTGCTTTCCGAGCTGGTATTACCCGCCTTGACCATCAGCGAGGCCGGCACGGTTGCCACCCCTGGCGCGCTGCTGGTCAGGTTGACCACGATGTCCTTGGCGGCAGTCTGCGAACCTCCATAGTTGGCGCCCGGCGTATTGAAGGAAAAAGACACATGGCCTGTTCCACCGATGGCGACCCTGCTTGGCGTGCTCAGCGCCATCGACGGTGCGATGACCGACACAGGTACATCCTGCGAAGCGCTGTAGCCGACGGCGGTCGCGGTAATTGTCGTGTTGCCAAGCCCCATACCGGTCACCGTGAAGGCGGCCCGCGATTTCCCCGCCTCGATCACGACGCTCGGCGGCACCGAGCAGATCACCGTCGAGGTACACGCCAGATTGACAGTGACCGCGGCGGTGCCCTGGAATTCAATCTTGTTCGCTGCGCGATACACATAGACCTCGCTCGGATGCGTTGTCAAACCCTTGCCTACGATAACGGTACCGCTTGAGGCGTAGAACCGCAGTTCCGGCTCAGTGACGGTGACCATTGGCGAAACGGTGCTGGCGATGCCTGCGGCGCTTGCCTTCACCGCGTACGTGCCGGCCGTCGCCGGGGTGGCGATGTAGGCGGCATCCGCAGACAGCACCTCGCTTTCGCCCTTGCGTATGATCATTTGCGTGACCGCGCTGCCAGCGGTGGCCGCATTGAAGAAGCCATCGACCGTTCCCGCAGGTTTGGCGTCGACAATCGACAATCCGATCGGCAGGTCGTTCATGGCGGTCTGCGAAGTCGGATAGGACGCCCCCGCGACCTCCACAGTGAGGCGGAAGGGGTTGCGCATGCTTGCCGGACTGCGTTTGATGTCCAGTTCAGCAAACTTGAAGACCGGCGCAACCGTTTCCGCACTGAGCTGTGCTGGTTTATAGCCCACCGCCGTCGCGCCGATCGTCACAGGCGTCGTGCCCGTAAAATCGATGCCGCCGACACGCAACTGCACCGCCGCATAGCCGGGCGGGATCGTTACCGTCGCCGGCACGGACACTTTCGACGGATCGCTGCTGGTCAACGCGATCGTTAGCGGCATGTCGCTCACAATGCCGTTACCGGAGACGGAACGCGACACCGTCACTTCGGCACTATAGGTGTTGAATCCCTTGCCCACCAACACTGTCGTCCTGTTGAATTTCAGGTCAGGCGGCAGCACGGTCACCAGCTCCGAGAGACCGACGGCACCGATACCCGGCGCACTGGCCTGGATCCGGTAGGTGCCGGCCATGGCAGGCGTGCCGACCCAAGGGCGCGCCCCATTAACAACGTCGGAGTCGTTCGTGCCGGCGCGCATGATGAACTGCTTGATCGCAACCCCGCCGCTGACCGCACTGTAGAAGTCACCGACGATATCTGCAGGATTTGCCGCGACAATAGCCAGGTTGATCGGCTCATCTTTTGCTGCGTATTGGGAACTGGCACCCGGCACCTCGAACGAAAACCACAAATCATCGCGTCCGCTGACCGGTGTGCGCGTCGTATCGGAAGCGTAGACGGTGAGCGTCGGCGCCACCACAGTGGCAGTGACTGTGGCAGTGGGATAAGCGCTGGCGCTGGCGCTGATCGTGACCGGGGACGTGCCCGTCAGCTCCACGCCGGTGTATCTGACATTCGCGCTCGACGCGCCGGCATCGATGGTGACCGTGGCCGGCACCGTCAATTTCGATGGATCGCTGCTCGTCAGGTTCAATGTCAAGGCCTCGACACCTGGGGTAGCGGTGTCGCCAGCGACGCGGAACACGGTCAGCCAGTTGGACGAGCTGACCATGCCTTTGCCCGCAACGACCGAGGTGCGCGAGAATTTCAAGCCCGGCATACTGACCGTCACCAGCGGCGAGGTCGACGCCGTCGCACCGAAGGCGCGCGTCTGCACCTTGTAGCTGCCGGTCGCGCCTGGCGTGGCGATATACACGGTATCGGTCGTGCTCGCGCCGGATTTCAAAACAACCTGCGATACCGGCGTGCCCGCGCTACTGGCGGTAAAGAATCCTGAAACCAGTCCGGCTGGTGCGCCTTCGACGATGGACAACGCGATCGGCATGTCGCCTACTGCGGTCTGACTGCCTGGGTAACCCGCGCCAGGCGTGTTAATGCTCAGACTAAAACCATCGCGATCGCTGTTCGTGGTGCGCGCCTTGTCCAGGTCGTTGAAATCGAAGACTGGTGCCACGACACGGACCGTTGCCTTGCTTGCGGGCGCGCTGTAAACACCACCGCTGACGCTGGCGTCGATCGTGACCCCGGCGGCGTCCGTCAGTTCGATCCCGGTCACGTAGACGTACGCTTCCGATGTATCGGCAGCAATGACGACCGTGGCCGGCACGCTCGCCTTGCCCGGATTGATGCTGCTCAGATTGACGGTCACGGGCTCCGACGCGTAGTACCTGTTGTCATCGGTGTAACGCAAGATTCTCAGCTCGGAGGCATACGTTCTCATGCCTTTGGCAACGGTGGTCGGGCTCGAACTTGAAGCGAATACCAACCGTGGCTTGCCGGTGATGGTGAGCGCGAGGCTGCCCGAGGTCAAGCCTTCGGCGTTGGCCGACAGCGTGGCGCTTCCCTTGGACACGCCCCGCACAGTCGCCATCACGACGCCGCCCGACGTCTGGCCTTCGGCAATGGTGATGGTCGCGGGACTGACCACCGCTTTAGCGCTGTCGCTGCTGAGCATGGACACCACGACGCCGCCTGCGGGAGCGGGGCGCGACAGGGTAACGGCAAGCGCCCGGCTGACGTCGACTGGCAGCGACAAGCTTGAATCGCTGAGATTGCCGAAGCTGATCTTGACCGCATCGACCGTCGCTTTCATGAGGCCCGGTTCATGGGCGCTCGCCTTGGCAGTGATTAACGCCTCACCGATGCCGACACCGGTCAGGATGAAGTTGGCGTCGGTCTGGCCCTGCGGCACGGTGATCGAGGCCGGCACGGTGGCCGCGGCCGGATTGGCGCTGACCAGCGTGACCACGACACCACCGGTCGGCGCCGGATCGGACAGGCGTACCGGAATCGAGCGCGTCAACCCCGGCGCGACCAGCGCACCTGCCGGCAGGTTCACCGACAAGGGGCGCACGTTGACCGTTGCGCTGGCCTTGACATAGTCAGGCGCTTGCGCATCGATGAGGGTGGTACCAAGGGCAAGCGTGGAGATTTTCACCACGGCCGTGCTGGCACCGGCGGCGATGGTCGCCGACGGCGCCACGGTGGCGGTGGCCGCCGAGCTGCTGTTCAAGGCGACCGTCAGCCCGCCCTGGCCCGCGGGAACGCTGGAGGTGAGGGTCAACTCCACCGTACGGCCGACGCCGAGATTCGACAAGGCGGGCGTGAGCGTGAGCGTAGGCGGCGTCACGACGGTCACCTGGCTCTGGCCACTGGCCAGGCCGGTTTTACTTGCGGTAATCGTTGTGATGCCGATATCGATGCCGGTCAACTGGACGTTGACGGCTTTTTCGCCGGCAGGTACGAGTACCGTGCCAGGCAGACTGGCAACGCTCGGGACGCTTGAAACCAGATTGATGGACATGCCGCCGGCAGGCGCCGGGTAAGGCAGGTTCACGCTCAAGGTTTTCAGGGCGCCTTTGATGATCGTCGGGTTGGCCGGTGTCAGGCTCAATTGCGGAATGACAACAGGCAGCGCCAATTCATTCGACAGCAGAAACTGGCCGGCATTTGCCGCATCGGGGGTACGCACCTTGATCGCCAACGTGGCTGCGGCGGCCGGCACCGTCACGCTCGCGCGCAATTGGGTTGCAGATACAAATTGAGTGGTCAATACCATTCCATCGCGCAAGACGGCGGACTGGCTGGTGAAGTCGCGCCCGATCACGTTGAGTTCGACCGTTCCTTGCCCGACATACACCGGCGACGGGGTTACGCTGCTCAATGTCGGCTGCGCGCGCGCAACCGCCAAGCTGTTAGTGGGATTGGACCAGCCTGCGTTGGTCAGCAGGCGCATGGTGACCGGACCCGATGCAACGGTGCTCGCGGCGGTAACCGACAATGCGGCCTGGGTGTCGGTGGCGCCGCCGAGCACTTGCGCGCTCATGCCGGCGATCTCGAAATGTGCGCCCGACAGACCGCTCAAGCGGGTGCCGGTCACATTGATGGTCGCGGTCTGACCCGCCTGGACCGAATCGGGCGAGAACTGCGACACCGTCGGCGTGGCGCCGACCGAGACAACGCCGTTTGCAACGATGTAAGGAATGCCGCGCAATGCCCACTTGACGCTGCCGGTGATATCGCCGCCCGGCACCGAAATGCCGTTGAGGATGTTGCCGCTGGCTTGATTAGCGATCCCGGACGGCGAAGCAGCCAGGTCGACCGTGATGGCCGCACCCAGCTGATTGCGAATATTCAGGAAATTCAATATGGGCGCACTGCCCTGCACCACCAGACCGCTGCCGTGTTCGAACAGCACATGGTCGAGCTGGCTGTTGACGGGGCCGGGGGTGAACACCCACTGTTTCCAGTCTCCGGCCGCGGCAGCGCCGCCTAGCCGGGTCTTTTCCGACAAGACCTTGATCGGCAGGGCCTGGGTGCCGGCTGCCTTGATGCTGCCGCCCTGCACGTTCAGGCTTGCCCCCGCGCTCATATAGGCAGTCACGCCGGGGTCGATGGTCAGCACCGCGCCATTTTGCACCACCAGCTCGCCGGTAACCACGTAGGGCCCGCCCGCCACCGTCCAGCGCGTGTTGGCGCTGATCGCACCCGACACCGGCGTCTGCGCCAGTGTCGAGCCCATGCCGAGACAGAGCGCGAGCAGGCCGAAGGCGCGCGCAAGTACACGCCGCGTGTTGGCAAAAACAAGGGTCGCCAGGCAAGCCAGGAAGGCTGCGGCGCCTGTCCGTGCAAGCCGGACGATCGGATCAACAATGCTGGCAGTGCGCATAAAGATGGAAGGCATGAATATTCGTGTTATTAGTCGGTGGGCAAGCTGTCGCGCGGGAGGAAAACAGGATCGAACGCGCCAGGGAGCATGACGTCAAAATTGTGGCAATACTGCGCCCTCGCCTCGCAAGGCGATGAGCAAACCGGCGCCGGGGCGCTAGGAAAGCGGGGGTTTTGTGCGATGCGGCAACGGCAAGCTCATCGCTTCATGCAAGAGCCGGCGAACGGCGGGAACTTGAGGGGTAGGTCGTTTTTGCATCTTCGGTTCCGACGCGACAGTTTACGAACTCCCCGAAGCTCGCCAATAAGAAGGGTCCGCAGCCTTGCAATCAAAATTTGCAACAATGCAGAAAGGAAATTATATCGACATTAGTTCCCATGCTCAATAATTATGAAAAGTCTACTTTTGCATTACAGCAAAATGAGACATTTTACAAAAATACCAAAAGTAAATTACCGGCACGGAGAACTTTGTGATAAACGCGTACATACTGCGCCCGGGTTATGCGGAATGGGTAAAGGGATTAACATCCGGTGACAGATGAGCGCAGAACAAGGTCGGGCGAGCGGCAAGGTACTGCGCTCGCCGCTTCGTCGGTCAAGCCGTACGATTGCGCCGGCGCCGCCGCCTCTGCTTTAGCATCGGACGGCAGTCAGCGACAGTTCCCACGGCGCAAAGCAATCGCTTGCGTATTTGATTCCCGCTCGTGGAACAATAATGCAGGATGGGTCGATCCGGCCACGCATCAGTACGTGCTTTCTTGCCAGAATCCGAGGTACCCAAGGAATTCAGGGCCGTTTATAGATCGTCATCCAGGCCACTCACCGTAAGGAGAAAGTAATCACTTTCGGCAGGTCTCCAGCGATATGAATAATCGAGCTGAACGGCCACGTTCTTCAGTTCAAAAGGATTTGTTACAGAAACACTGCCGCTCATCGCATAGGTAAAGATATTCTTCGCGGTCGGGTACGTGGCCCCGACAAGACAGGCGTGTACTCTGGATATATTCCCACCCAGCATTTCTCCCGACGTATGTTCCGACAGGTAGCGACAGAACGACATGCCCTGTTCGTCCGCTGGCATTGTCGTGCAACGCTTCGAGGGCGCCACACCATCGGCATGCTTGACAACGATTGACACCGTACGGACGACGCCGATCGGCACCTGCGCGGCGAACTGCTTGATCTGCGAGCACAGCTCGGGCAGCGTTGCGCCGCTTGCCGGTACACACACGCCGAACGGCGCGAGCAAGACAATCAAACGGGCATGCTGCATAAAATGGATGCGCATCAGCTGACCTTATGCTATTTGCTGCATGTACACGGATTCTTTTTGCGGGCGGCGTCCCGGAAATCATTGATACGTCTCCGTACCGCGTTGCGCTGATCATAAGTGAGGCGCCCTCTTATCAAACGGTATTGATATTGGCCGTCGACTTTTTCAACCACCCCGATCACATCGCCACGAACAATGTAATTTGGATAGCCATCGTCCATGCCATCCTGCGGACCCGGGATCGCAGACCAGTTTTCACCATTTGGATGCGAATGCACGACGTCTTTTGTTTGTCCGTCGCGGGGTAGCAGGAGGGTCGTTGTAATGCCATCATCCGTATATTTATACTCAGATTTTGCCGTTTCAAACTTCCCGTCTTTGGTAACCCTGCCGCCTGCCTCGCGATCCGGATAAAGGTCGACGCTTCCCCGGTTTTTTTCAGCCTGCTCGTCGGAGGTTCCCTTGGACGTGTCTGTTCCATCCTTGCATGGATCGTAATCGGCTGCATCAATACATTTCCCAGCGCTTTTCAGGTCGGCCGGACACGCCAGACCCATTGGGTCAATCCTTCCAAGCGGATTGCCCGCCACATAAGCATAAGGATTGACGCCGCCTTCAAGGCCAATCGGATCGGATTCGATATAACGCCCGGTCTGCGGGTCGTAATCCCGGTGGTAGTTGTAGTGCATTCCAGTTTCGGTATCTTCGACCTGCCCTGGCAGGCGCAGGTTCGACACGATGGTCGGCTGGCCGCCGCCAGCGGCGGGACTGGTGATCTGAGCCCGTCCGAACGCATCGTAGCTGGCCGCCCAGACGATGTTACCGGCCCGGTCGGTCGCCTGCAGCGGCGCCCAGCGCTGGTCGTGATGATAGTAGCCGACGGTGGTCTGTCCATTGCTGTTTTTTGTCTTGATGAACAAGGCGCCGGTTGTGAAGGACGAATTCGGACGCGGGCCATACTGGGTCGTGACCGACACCGGTCCATCGGCCTTCACGCTCAGATCGGCATTGAGCGTGACCGGCTGGGTCGCTTCCGCAATCAGTCCTTCCTGCGCATAAAGAAAATAGGTACGCACGGCCGGCGCCAGCGCGCTGCCGTCCTTGTGCCGGTATTGTTCCTTCCAAATTCGGCGGCCGACGGCATCGTAACCATAGCGCGCGATCAGTCGCTGCGAACCGTCCTTCACGGCGATCAGCCGCTGGTCCAGGTCATAGACAAATTGCGTGAGCACGCCTCCAGGCTCCTTTTTCAGGATCAGATTTCCCGCCTCGTCGTACTCGTAGCTGGTCGCGTCGGCACCGGTGCCGCGCTGCTTGAGCCGGTTGTTGGCGTCGTAGGTCCAGACGCCGGCAATGCGGCTGTGCGCGGTCCTGTTGGCAAGCTCGTCCAACGTAAAGGTTTCGGTATCGTTGCCCAACACGCTGCCAGTACCGCTGTCGACTGTTTTCAGGCGCAACGCATCGTCGTAGCCGTACGACTTCACCGTCGACAAGCCGGCATTGGCGTCGGTGCGCGTGTCTTCCTTGAGCTCCTGCATGGCGCCATAACGACTCGCCAGATTGAGCAGCGGCTGCTGGTTGGGCGCGCTGACGTCGAGCTGCACAGGACTGAGCAGGTCGTCATACTTCCTGCTCTGTACGGTGCCGCCGGGCAGGGTCACCTTGGAAGGCACTGTCCAGTTGAAAGCGTTGACACTGATGCGGCCTTCGCCCGGCACTTCGACACTGTCGAGCTGGCCGTGCTTGCTGTAGCCGTAAGCGATCACGCCACCATCCGGCCATGTCAGCTGGACCTTCTTGCCACCCGGGCTGTAGAGATAGGAATAGCCCATCGTGAAGCCGCCGGGATAAGTCACGGTCTCGCCGGTGTGCCGATCCGCGTCGTCATAGGTGATGATCGCGCTCGACTGCGTGCCGGCGTCATCGTTGCGCCATCCGATCAGGCGATCGGTGGCGCTCCAGTCGTACTTCGCGGTGCGCCGCAACACATTGCCCTTGTCGTAGTACAAGGCTTGCACCAGCCGGTTCGCATCGTCGTAGGTGAAGCGGGTTTTGCTCTCATCGAAATCGACATACTGCTCGACATTTCCGGCCAGGTCATAGGAAGTATGCGCAGTTTGCCCCAGGGCCAGGGTTTCCTTGACGACGCGGTTGTTACGGTCGTAGCCGAAGCGGTGGACCTTGCCCCTGGCGTCGGTCAGTTCCAGCAGGTTTCCGCGCACGTCGTAGGCCATGCCCGTTGTTTTCTTGAGTTGATCGGTCAGCACCAAGGGCTGGCCCAAGCGATTGTACTGGGTGGTGCCGACCTTGCCGTAGGCATTGCTGTCGCTGTCGACCTGGCCACGGGGATCGTATCCGGTCAGCAGATTGCGCGTGGCACCGTTGCGTTCGACCAGCGTGGTCGCGGTCGGGCGTTCCAGCGCGTCATACCGCTGGCGCCGCACATAGGTGGGGTAGCGGATTTCCGTAGGCGAATTCAAGCTGCCCAAGGCACCGGCCGCGCTTCCGTCATCGATCTGGTAGCTGAACCAGGTCGCGTTACCCATGCCATCGACCGTTTTGCTCATGCGCTGGAAGTTGTCGTACTCGATCAACGTTTCCCGTCCATCGCCGTCGCGCAGCACGGTGGGGAAACCCTGCGGATCGTAAGCGACCGTCGCAGATGTCAAGGCCCCGGCAGCACTTTCCAGCACGCGATTGAAGGCATCGTAGCGCCGTGTCTTTTTGCGTTTGAGCGGATCGATCGTCACAAGAACATTGCCGACTTTATCGCGTTCGCTGTCCCATGACTTCTGCAATGCGTTTGTATGCCTCACAACAAGACCCATCGCATCGTATTTCGTGATGCTCGTGAACTTGCGCGGATCCGTCAGGCTCACCCGATTTCCAGAGCGGTCGTAGACAAAGGTGAAATACCCCTGTTCGGGTTCGGTAAGGGTCTCGACGTTGCCGCGCGCATCAAAAGTGACCAGCGTGACCGCATCGGCCGTGACAGTGCCGTTGGCCTCCGTGCGCCCCTTCACAGTCTTTTTGATGGCAAAGCCGTGCTCATCGACCTGCAATTCCGTCGCGCGCTCGTCGGCGGTCCCGGCCGCTTCCACAAGCCGGCTCAGATTGCCCTTGGCGTCCCGCTCGAAGCGGGTCTTCACGCCAAGTTCATCAGTGGTTTCCAGCAGGGCGAGGTTGATGGCGGAGTAGGCGCGCTTGAGCGTCGTGCCATCCTCCTGGGTCAGCTCGACCACCTGCTCGAATTCGTTGTAGGCCGTACGCTTGCTGAATCCGCGCGCATTGGTGCTGGTTTCGGCCCGCGCGCCGGAATCGTAGCGCACCTCCTCGTCGACGCGCCCGTTGACCACGCGCCGCACCAGCTTGCCCGAACGGTCGTGCGTCAGGTCGTCCACCCGCCGTCCGCTGGCCGTTTCCGGGCCCGTGATGCGGGTCGAGAATTGCTTGTTGGCGTCGTCGTAGTCGAACTCGTAGTCGCTCACGCCGCCGTCGCCGGCCGTGTACTGGGCGACCGACGCGCCGGCATAAGCGAGCTTTTCGACGCGCCCTTCCTGATCGGTGATCTGGATGATGTTATTGCTCGTGTCATATTCGTAGAACATCGAATTGCCGCGCGCATCGATCACCTCATGCAGGCGGTTGGCCGCGTCATACTTGTACTTGACGCTGCGCGCGGGCAGGTCCAGCGCCATGCCGGCGATCGGGTAATCGCGCACTTCGGTGATCAGATTGCCCGTGTAATGCAGGCTGTACAAGACGCGCCCGATGGCGTCGATCACGCCGCGCAGGGTGCCGCCCTTGTCGCGCACCATCCAGACGGTATTGTTGTTCTTGTCGCCGTAGGCCACCACCTGGCCCTGCGTGTTGTAGTCGACCCACTCGCCGGTCTTGTC
>NZ_WHJF01000117.1:0-19754 GCF_011682185.1 Massilia genomosp. 1 | reverse complement strand
TGAAACTGAACCCGATTCATCGTCGCCATAATCTTCTCCCGCCTGCGCCACCGCGCACGCATATGCAAGGTTGGACACGTAACGGCGACCAAAGTTCAGTTATGCTGAAGATCAGCGCTAATCACCATTTTCTTTACAGTGAGATCATCTGGATTAAACGTGAACAGCTTGGCAAAGCCCTCGCTTTTCTTGTTGTCGATATCGCGCCAGACGGACGTTCCGCCGTACACGACATTGTCGATTTTGGTGAGCGCCAGAATCGATTGGTCCTTAAACGGCGCCCTCATGACATTCCAGGGGGCGCGCTCGCCAACCGAGTACACCGCGAGGGCACCTTGCTCGTTTACCTTCGGGACGGTTGCCATCACCAGCCGGTCCACTTTGCTCGTCTCGCTGTGGGGCAGGGCAAGCATGGCAAACGGACGGTTTTGGCCGTAGATGTCGCCAAGATCCTTGTTCGGCTCGTCGGCCTTCCCCAAAGCGCCGTCTTTCGCCAGTTCAAAGGACTTGAGGACCGCTCCGGGATACCCGCCGATATACAGCCGCTCGCCTAGTACCGCCATTCCTTCGGCCTGAAGGGGTTCGCGTACCACCACTGACGGCTTCGATGTCGCGTCACCGATGCCAATGCCGCCATTGACATAGCCCGACGAATATGTCTTGCCATTATGCACTGCCAGTGTGCGAATGACCGATGCCGTTACCGGTGCACGGAAATCAGTCGTTGTGGGCGTTGCATTATTGTTGGGGGTGTACAGATCGGACAGATTGTACCGAACGATCTTGCCGTAGCCTTCCACGGGATCGCGCAGCACCGAGACAAGCTGGGTGGGCTCTTTATACGGCCCAAACGCGAAGGCGGCGGGTGCGCTCATCGCAATGTCCAGAGCGGTTTCCTTGCCGAGGTCGAGGCGGTAAGAGGAAAGGTGGCTTCCTTTTTCGGGGCCGAGATCCTTCGTGTAAAACACGGTATTTCCGCACGCGGGAGATGACACAGTCGTTGTACACCGCGGGGAAAGGGGGCTCATGCCGATTGAGTTGATATTGCTTAACGTATCGCTGGCGCTGGTGTCGGAACGTTTCAGGACCACTGTCTGGCTGGGGTCCTTGCCGGTCAGGCGAACGAACAAGCGATCCTTCACGAAGTCCGTATAGTAGGCATATTCCTTGGTCGCATCGATGTCCAGGGGGCCAGTCAGCTTGTTCCCATCCATCGCACTTTTGTACAATCTGGCAGGGTTGCCCATGCCCCAATACATGGAACGAGGGATGTTGGACTCGCCAAGGTCGACCGCCAGCGAGCGTATATGATAGCCGCTTGGGGTAACGCCGTTCTGGGTTGGAATGGGCAGCATGGTCGTTTCTTCTGTACCCGAGCAATATTTGAATCCGCTGGTGTTGGCCTCATCCGGAGCAAGACCTCCATAGATGCAATTGCCGGGCCCGGCTTTGAGGGACCAGATTGTCCGCGTTCCAGTCTTTGCCTTTTTGAACTCATGCAGTAAGACTGGCGCATCGGTGTTGTAGGCATATTTGTAGAGCTTCCCGGATGCCGTCCCAAAGTAGGCGATGCTATCGCCGCCGACGACCACGCTCCAGATGTCCTCATTACCCAACGTAAATTCTTTTTGTTTCTCGCCATTCGAAACGATGTAGTAGGCGAATCTTGCGGGATTGCCATTGGCGGCGACGTAGAGTGTATTGGCATCAACCGCCGCTGCGGAGACACGGGCGGAGTACACCTGCTGACCTTTGTTTTCGATAACGATTTTGCTCATGACCACGTCATCGACGTATGCAGTCAGCGTTCCGGCCGAATTACTGCGGACCACAACGTTGGCGGTCCTGGTGCCCACCGGCGCGATCGCCGATACCTTCACCTCCCCCCATGTGTCGTCGGGCCCCGTCAAGTAGGAGCGCCTCGTCGCCGTCGTGATGGGCGCGTTGCTGGCATCGTAAAACACGATCTCCAGCGACATCTCGTTCTGCCCGGACACCAAGGTGCGCTTCATCTTCGCCGACACGGCAATGAAATCGCTTGGTGAGACTGTGATTGCCTCGCTGGTAGCTGTTTCCGTCGCGCTCTTGACGGTCAGTTGCATGCACTTGCTTGCGGCACAGGTGCTGGTGTCGACTGGCGCCGACTTCACGTTTTTGCTTGTTATCCAGGGGGCGATGCCGGCATCGAAAGTGCTGTTGGCCAATTTGGGATTGTCGGCAGCGTACCCGAGCGGCATACCGAGAAAGACAGTCAGAGGAGCGAGCGCGGCGGCGCGAAGCTTGGGTAAATGAGATGCAATAGATCGACGCTTCATAGGGCTTTCATGTGAGGTGAGGAGCGGCAGCCCCGGGTCAGCGCGGTGCGCGCTGTGGCTGATTGCAAGTCTGACACAATTGACTGATCAGCTCGCCTTACATGTCGAAAACGTGACTTAAATGCAACTATGTCTTCGCACAAACGCTTGACAAGGGCTTCATTTCATTGAACTTTGAGCAAGTCGCCGATAGCGGCCGGCACGGGGGTGGTTCTGGACGCGCGCCGCGCCGGCCGCATCGGATTGGCATCGCCGTTACAGCGCGTCCATCGCCGCGGCAATACGCGACATGCCTTCCAGCGCACCGAGCGCAATCCCTATGTCGCGCGGCAAGCCAACCGTTGACTCGCTCGGATTGACGCGGATCAGCGGGCGGTCCTGGGTTTCGCCGAATACCCGCACCGACGGTATCCAGGTGCCGGCGCCCAGTTCGATGATGACGGCGCGCTGCTGGCGCGCCAGCCAGGTGTCGAGGCGGTGCTCCTGCTTGTCGGCATGGCTTGAATCCCACAGCCGGTCTCCGAACATCAGAATGTTGGGCCGCGCGATGTCGCCGCAGTTGGGGCAGCGCGGCAGGGCGCAGGTCAACAGGCACTGTTGTTCGTCGATCAGCGGCACGAACGCTTGCGCGGACCAGGTCGGATGGCCGCAGTCGCCCAGGCATTGCAGTTTTTCGATGCTGCCATGACACTCCACGACGCGTTCGTCGAGCATGCCGCTGCGCTGGAATTGACCATCGACATTGCTGGTGAAGACGAAAGCGCCGTTCGGCAGGCGCGCCGCGATATCCTTGAGCAGGCCGAATCCCGCGTGCGGCACCGTGCGCCGGTACAGTTGCAGCCGGTGCCCGTAAAAGCCCCAGGCCAACTCGGGGCGTTCGCGAAAGGCGCGCGGGTTGGCGATCTCGGTAAAGCGCAGGCCGTGGTTGCCCAGGGCCGGGTAAGCGTTCCAGAAACCTTTGTCGCCGCGAAAATCAGGCAGGCCGGAATCGATGCCCATGCCGGCGCCGGCCGTGATCACCATGCCCTCGCACTGGTCGATGAGGGCGGCCGCGTCTGCGCAAGCCTGGTCGAGAGAGGGAGTCGTCATACGGTACTTCTTAAAAAGGGAGAGGCGCCATTCTACGGCCTGCGCTTGCCGCCCACCGGTTTCCCGCCAATTGCAATGCCGAAGCGCAAAATTAACGTCAAGAAATTGAGCGTGCGTTTGATATAGCGCTAGTCCTTTATTGAACCAATCAGAATGCCGGGTATACCGCTCTGTAACACTGGAATCTCACGTCATGGGAGGTTCATCATGTATTTCGAAATCTACCAAACTCAAGCCTCGGAAAAAAGCCGCAAAGAGTGGCGCTGGCGCCTCAAGGCCAAGAATCACGAAATCATTGCCAGCGGCGAGAGCTACACCTCGCGCGCGAAAGTGCTGGCGGCGATCGAGCTGATCAAGTCGGTCACCACACGCACCAAGATTGTCGAGGGTTGATCGGCCGTGGCATGCGGACAAGCTGCCACGGCGGCTTGTCCTTCTCTCTTCAAGGAGCTTATGATGCAAAACAATAATTGCCGTCAATTGGATGTGACCAGGGAGATCCCCAGGTCGGTTCCGCTGACCCTGCGCGAACTGACCGGCCGCCGCGTCCGCGTGGTGCCGTTCGGCGCGCTGATCACCCAGGAGTTCATCGGCGGGCGGGTGACGATTTACCTCAATCAGCAAAACCTGGTCCGTAATGTCGTGGTCGAAACCTGCGACTGACAGCGACACCATGCCGCAGGCTGGGGGGCGCCCGGCGCCCTGCTTTTCCCTATTTGTTCAACACCTCGCCAGCGAGCTGGTCGAGTATCGCTTCGAGCTCTTCACGCTCTTTCCGCGCCACCCCACGGCCGCTCAAGGCCCGGTCGACATACTCCCCCATGACCTGCAATTCTTCCCTGGTGATCGCCATGCCGCGATGCGCCAGCGCCATCGAATCGCCCTCGTACTTGCAAGGCCCGCCGCTGACCGAACACAGGTGCAAGGCCACGCTGGCCTTGAGCCGCGCCAGGTGTACGCCCTCGAAGGTGCGCCTGGAGCGTGGGTCGCTGGAGACCTTCGATACCACCTCGTCGGCCACGGCGCTCAGGTTCTCCATGCCGCCAAGTCGCGCGAACAGCGACGCCTGGGGCGCAAGGGGTACGCTGGGCGAGCAGGCGGTGGCGCCGGACAAGGCGCCGATGGTGAACAGGGCTGCCACACTGGCGGTGCGAAGAGTCATGAAATGGGTTCCTGGTTGCCAGGAATTATCCTAACACTCCCGCCATGCGCGCCGCGTCCGCTTCGATTGCACAGCAACAACGCGCCTCGCGTACGCGGGCAATCGGGCGCGCGGGCCTATACTCGCCATTTCCCCCTGACAGAGAGAACACCATGAGCGATTCCGAGGTAAAAGTCATGCTGAGCGAAATTAACAGCGGCGCCGGCGCGAACGTCTTGAATGCGCACCGGGCCGCCGTGACCATCGCGCAATACATGCAGCTGTGCGAGGGATTGCGCGGCATTATTCCCGATGGGGAAGTGAGCCTGGTCGCGGCAAGGCTGACCGCAGGCATCGTCGCCAATCCCGGCTTCGCCTTGTCGACCCAGTGAGGCAGCCTGCCTGAGCCCGTTGTGGGCTGGGCGCCTCACGGGTCGGTCGATGAGGCGCGATCATGCTTCGTTGGGCCCATCAGGCTGCACACTGTGTCCACCACCGTGGCCGGCGCGGCGCGGATGCCATCGATCAGCGCCGCCTCGTGCGCATCCCCGTCAGCACGATCAGGCAGCCGGTCGAGGCGCTACACTAGGCGACGCGCCTGCCTTCATCCACGGCGCCGCATAGGTGATGGCGGCGTCCACATCGTCGGGATAGGGCGCCAGCGCCGTGCCGCTCGCCGAACTGGGCAAGGTGAGCATACGGCCCGGCCGCGCCTGCTTGAGGGCGCGCATCGTCGGGGTACACATCAGCACGTCGCCCATCGAATCGCGGCGCACGCACAGGATGTTGCGCGCATCCATCCACTGCGGCGCGCTCATTGCCGCTCCTCGTCGTGCCTGACGATCATCACGGCCGCCGCGTACAGGTCGGCGGCGATGCGGGTCGGAATGCGGTACGGCCCCAGTTGCCACTCGGTTTCCTTGCCCTTGTCGATCAGCAGGGTGCGGCAGCCGGCGCGGTTGCCGGCTTCCACATCGTGCAGGATGTCGCCCACCATCCACGAAGCGCGCAGGTCGATGTCGTGCTCGCGTGCGGCGCGTTGCAGCAAGCCCGGCATGGGCTTGCGGCAAGTACACGCCACCGCGTACGGCGCCACCTTGCCGGCCGGATGGTGCGGGCAGTAGTAAAAGCCATCGAGCATCAGTTGCTCGCGAAACAGCAGGTCGGCCAGGCGCCGTTCGATGCAGTCCATGGCGTCTTCGCCAAAGTAACCATGCGCAATGCCATCCTGGTTGCTGATGATGAAGAAGCGGTAGTCGAGGCGGGCCAGCAGGCGCAGGGCGGCGCCGGCGCCGCTGCACAGGGTGATGCGGCGCGGCTCGGCGTTGTAGGGCAGGTCGTCCACCAGGGTGCCGTCCTTGTCCAGAAAGATCGCTCGCATGATTCAGGTCGCTCTCATTGTCTATGGCCATGAAGATTCTTGCATTGGCAGCACGGTGATTTCGGCCACCACGCTCTCTGGCGGCAGCAGCAACACCGCGCGGATCGCCTGGGCCACGTTCATCGGGTCTTGCAGGGTGGCCGGGTCGAGCTCGGGAAAGCGCTCAAGCAGGAAGGGCGTGCGCATGCCGCCCGCAATCACGGCCGTCACCTTGATGTTGTGCGGCCGCAGTTCGGCGTGCATCGCATGCGACAGGCCCAGCAGCCCCCACTTGCTGGCGTGGTAGGCGCTGGCGTCGGGCCAGGCGCGCTTGGCGGCGGTGGAAGCGACGTTGACGATGTGGCCGCCGCCGGCCTTGCGCATGTGCTGCGACGCATATTTGGCCAGCAGGAACGGCCCGTTCAGGTTGGTGTTGATGACGCGACTCCATTGCTGGGGCGTCAGCTCGGCCATCGGCAGGGTAAGGTCGGTGCCGGCGTTGTTGATCAGTACGTCGAGGCGGCCGAAGCGGTCGAGCGCGGCGCCGATGGCGTGCTCGGCGCTGGCCGGGTCGCCCACGTCGAAGCCGAGCGCATGCACTCGCACGCCATGCTCGCGCAGGATGTTGGCGCTGACGGTGGCCATGTCGTGGTTGATGTCGGCGACGATGAGGTCGGCGCCGGAGCGTGCCAGCAGCTGGCACAGCGCCGCGCCGAGTCCGCTGGCGCCGCCGGTAACGAACACGGCCTTGCCGCGCAGGCTGGGCTGTTCTTGAGCAAGTCGATCGGACATGGAGCAATCCTCCTAAGGGGGGGGTAGACGGGAAACGCTGCAGGCCGCACGCGGGGCGCCGGCCTGCTGGCCGACCACGTCGGCGTAGATGGCGGCGGCCTTGCGCGCCACGTGGCACCAGGTGTAGTGGCGGAAGGCGCGCCGCATGCCTTCGTCGCCCATGGCGGCGGCCAGTTGCGGGTCGCGTTGCAGTTGGGCGAGCCTGTCGGCCACCGCTTGCGGATCGCGCGGCGGCACCAGGAAGCCGGTGAGCGCGTCCCGCACGGTGTGCTGGATGCCGCCCACGGCCGCGCCGATCACGGGCCGGGCGCACGCCATCGCCTCGACCGGGGTGAGACCGAACGGTTCGTACCAGGGCGTGGTGACGAACACATTGGCGGCGCTGTACCAGTAGCGCAGTTCGGCGCGTTGTTTGCGGCCGGTAAAGTGGACCTGCGCGGCGATGCCGAGGTGGGCCGCCAGCGCGCGCAGGCGCGCCAGTTCCGGCGTGTCGCGCCAGGTACCGGCGGCGTCGTCGCCACCGACCACCAGCAGTTCGGCATCGACCCCATGCTGGCGGCGCAGCAGCGCCAGGCTGTGGATGACCGTGTCGATGCCCTTGCGCGGCACGATGCGCCCGAGTTGCAGGATGAGGAACTTGCCTTGCGTAAGCCCCAGCTTGTGGCGCGCCAGGCGCATCGGCAGCGGCCAGAGTTCCTGCGGATCGAAGCCGCACGGGGCGATGTCGATGCGCTTGCCGGGCGCGTCGTAGAGTTGCTCGATGTCCAGCCGGTCTTGCGGGCATTCGGCGATGATGCGGTCGGCCTGGCGCATCAGGCTGTTTTCGATTTGCAGGCGCGACGGCGGAAAGGCGTCGGCCGATCCCTGGGCGCGCAGCCGCACCTGCCCGAGCGCATGGAAGGTGATGACAAAGGGAATGCCGAGCACTTGCTTGAGGTGCCGCGCCACCATGCCCGACATGAAGAAATTGGCGTGCGTGATGTCGTACAGCGCCTCCTGGCGCCGCGCGAAGCGGGCCACGAAGCGGGAAAAGGTGTCTATGTAGGGCAGCATCTTTTCTTTCGGAATGTAGTGGGCCGGCCCGGCCGGCACGTGGATCACCCGGATGTTGCGGCGCCAATGCACCGTTTGCTTCTGGCCGATGGCGTCGCGCCGCGTGAAGATGTCGACCAGGTAGCCGTCCAGCGCCAGCTCGCGCGCGAGGTGGGCCACGTAGACGTTCTGGCCGCCGCTGTCGACGCTGCCGGGCGCGGCCAGCGGCGAGGCGTGCTCGCTGACGATGGCGATGCGCCTGACCGCGCCGCCACCGCTTGCGGGGCGCGGGTCCGGGTCCGGGTGTAATTGACCAAGTAACATGCCAGCTCCTTCTTGTTTTTAGCGTTGCTCTTTGTGTTGTTTTTGCATTGATCGTGTCAAGGGAAAACGTCAGTACGGCTGCCCATACGCTTGCGCCCCTGGGCGCCGAGTGCGCGCGCCAGCGCCGGTTTGCGGCCGAGCTCGTGCATGTGCCCGACCAGGGTGCCCAGATTGGTATCGATGAAGCCGGACTCGCCAGCCAGCGCGCGCTGGCTGGCGCTGAGGAATTCGTACTGGTCTTTCTCGTCCTGGGCATGGTCCTGGAAGACGATGCAATCGAACTGGTGGTGGCGTGCTTCGGGCACGGGCATGTCATGCACCTTGTCGCACCGGGGCATGTTGCAGGTGCGCCCGCCGTAGCCGGGCGGGCGGCCCGGCCTGGACAGTACGTAGAAATCGTGCGGCGCCTGGCTGAGGTAGTACAGATAGCTGCCGTGGGTATGCCAGGTCAGCACTTTCAGGCGGCGCATGGCGGCCTCGCGTGCGGGTGCGGATCGGGTGTGGTCGATATCATGTTGCCTCCCTGCGAACGGTGAGCGATGAGATGGTTCGATTCGCAGAGGGGCGGCCGAGTTCCTGCCGTATCGCGTCGGTTCAATCCAGATCAAGTGCCAGCTTGATGAACGCGATGCAGGAGAGCGGGAAGGGCAGGGCGGGGACCGGCGGGCCGGAGCGGGAAAGCGTGTGTTAAAGAAACTAGTTGGTCTTGCCAGCAGCGGCAGTGCGCCCGCCATCGCTGTGGACGAAGCGCTCCACGCTGTCCAAGGTCGGCGCCAGGAAGCGCAGCGGCGCGGCGAGCGAGGCCACCAGCGTGGTATGGCTCACCTTGTCAAAATACAGTTCCTGCACCGCCACCTCCTTGGTGCGCAGCCTGGCCGCCATGGCGCGCGTGTTGCGCACAGGATCGACCAATTTGTCGCTGTTGGCTGCGATCAGCAACGCCGGCGGGGTGCCGGCCCTGGCGTGGTTGATCGGCTGCGATTCCGGCGGGGTGCCTGGAAAATGAAACACCGGCTTGGTCACCGGATTTTCAATCGGCAAAAAATCATACGGCCCGGCCAGCCCGATCCAGCCGCGCAGCGCGCCCGGCTGCATGCCCTGTTTCGCCAGCCATTGCGGATCGAGCGCCATCATCGCGGCGTTGTAGGCGCCCGAGCTGTGGCCCATCACGAACAGGCGTGTCGGGTCGCCGCCGTAGCGCGCAATCTCGCGCACGGTCCAGGCCAGCGCGCGCGCCGAATCGTCCAGGAAATCGGGATAGCTCACTTCCGGATGCAAGCGGAAATCGGGAATCACCGCCACCATGCCGCGCGACGCCAGGGCCCGCCCGACGAAGGCGTAATCCTCGCGCTCGCCCTTACTCCAGTTGCCGCCCAAGAAAAACACCACCACCGGCGCCGACGCACTGGCGTCGTCCGGCGAGTACACGTCGAGCTTGTGGCGGACGTTCTCGCCATACGCCAGCCCGCTGCCGCTGCGCAGGCCGCTGCCGGGGGAGAGCGCGTTGAGGGTGGGTAATGGCGAGCAGGCGGCCAGGCCGCCCAGCAAGATCGCGCCGAACAGGGCCGCGTACAGTTTCTTCATGGGTTTCTCGAATGGGTCAGTGTCAAGCCATTATATCGAGGGGGTAAAAACCGCCGTGTACGCTTGAGCTCGCTTATTCCCCCCGGCAATGCGCGCGGTATTGGACCGGACTCATGCCAGTGTGCGCCTTGAACTGGCGGCTAAATGCGCTGTGGTCGGTGTAGCCGCAGGCATACGCGATCTGGGCGATGCTGTTCTTGCTGCCGGACTCGATCAGCGACATGGCCGCGCCCAGGCGCGACTGCAGCAGCAACTGGCGCGGCGAGTAGTGGAACACGCGCTGGAACAGGCGTTCCACGCGCGAGAGCGACAGGCCGGCATTGCTGGCCAGCTCTTCCATGCTGACGTTGGCGTGGTAATTGGCGCGGATGTGGGCGGCGATGTCGGCGATCTTGCGGTACACCGGATGCAGTTCGTCGGCCAGTCCCAGGTCTTGCGAGGTGCCGGCCAGGCCGACGATGGCGCCGTGCTCGTCGCGCAGGGGCGTCTTGTGGGTCAGGCACCAGCCGCGCGCGCGGCTCGGGTACAGGTGCAGTTCGAGGTGTTTTTTCAGCGCCGTGCCGCTGTCGATCACCTGCCGGTCCTGCGCCAGGTAGGTCTGCGCCAGCAGCGGCGGATAGACTTCGAGCGCGGTGCGCCCGATCAGCTGGTCCTTGCTGCGCAGGCCGCAGCGCCGCACCAGCGCGTTGTTCACGGTGAGGTAGCGCCCCTCGCGGTCTTTGACAAAGAAGACCAGGTCGGTGAGGGCGTCGAACAATGCCTCGAGCGAGGCCAGTTGCACCGCGCGGATTGGCGGGGCCGCGCAAAACAGCGCACTCATGTCCATTGGGGTGTCTCCGGTTCGGTCACAATGCGTTAGTATAAATCGGCAGGCCGCAAAACATTGTGCCGATTTGAGCCTTTGCACGCTCGTCCATCGATCAAGACCGGGGCCCCCGACAGGGCTAACCTGACTGCTTCCCGTAACCGACCGGCGCGCCGGAGAAAGCAAGGTACCCTCATGTGGCAAGGTGTGATTCCCGCTGTATCGACCAAATTCAATGAAGACGGTTCGCTCGACATGGGCGAAATGGAGCGCTGTTTCGGCTTGCAGATGGAGGCCGGTTGCGATGGCCTGATCGCCTGCGGCTCGCTGGGCGAAGGCCCGATGCTCACGCACGATGAACGGATCGCCGTGCTGCGCCTGGCCAAGCAGGTCACCGGCGCCAGGCCGGCCCTGCTGACGGTGGCCGAAGCCGGCACCCGCGAAGCCTGCGCGCTGGCCGAAAAGGCCGCCAAAGCCGGCGCCGATGGCCTGATGGTCGTGCCCAGCACGATCTATCACAGCAACCACGTTGAGACCATCGCCACCCTGCGCGCCATCGCAGCAGCCGGCGACCTGCCGGTTATGCTGTATTCGAACCGGCTGGCGTACCGGGTCGATGTGACCACCGACATGCTGGAAGAACTGGCCGACGACGCGCGCTTCGTGGCGGTCAAGGAGTCGTCCGACGATATCCGCCGCAGCACCGAGATCATCAACCGCCTCGGCCAGCGCTACGACCTGTTCACCGGCGTCGACAACCTGGCGTTCGAAGCGCTGGCCGTGGGCGCGGTGGGCTGGGTGGCCGGCCTGGTGCTGGCCTTCCCCAAGGAGACCGTGGCGATCTACCGCCTGATGAAGGAGGGTCGCCAGGCCGAAGCCTTGTCGATCTATCGCTGGTTCCGGCCTTTGCTCGACCTGGATGTGTCGACCTACCTGGTGCAGAACATCAAACTGGCCGAGGCGCTGGCGATCGGCTCGACCGAGCGGGTACGCGCACCGCGCCTGCCCTTGGCGGGCGAGCAGCGCACGCGGGCCGAGCGCATCATCCGCGCGGCCATGGAAACCCGTCCGCAACTGCCAAGCTTCGGCTGAGCGTGGTGCGCGCATACGATGCGATCGTAGTCGGCGCCGGCATCGTCGGCGCGGCCTGCGCGCTGGCGCTGCGCGAAGAGGGTATGGCGGTGGCGCTGGTCGATGCCGCCACGCCGGGAACGGGCGTCACGGCGGCCGGCATGGGTCACCTGGTGGCGCTCGACGAGAGCGCCGACGAACTGGCGCTGTGCCTGATGTCGCTGCGGCTGTGGGATGCGTTCATGCTTGCGCATCCCGGCGTGGGCGAGCCGTCGCGCTGCGGCACCTTGTGGGTGGCCGAGGACGAGCATCAACTGGCCGAAGCGCAGCAGCGCGCGGCGCGCCTGTGCGCGCAGCGGTGGCAGGCGCAGGCGCTCACTGGCGACCAGGTGGCGCGGCTGGAGCCGGCATTGCGGCGCGGCTTGTGCGGCGGCGTGCGCGTGCGCGGCGACAGCGTGGTGTATCCGCCGGCGGTGGCGCAGTTCTTGAGCGAGCAGTTCACGCGCGCCGGCGGCAGCCTGCACCTGGGCCGGCGTGTGCTCAAGACGGGGCAGGGCGCCGTGCTGCTGGACGATGGCGAGCGCCTGAGCGCGCCGGCGCTGGTGGTGGCGGCCGGGGTGCAGTGCGCGCGCCTGATGCCGGAACTGCCGATCTTTGCGCGCAAGGGACATCTGGCGATCACCGACCGCTATCCGGGCCGCTTGTCGCACCAGGTCGTGAGCATGAATTATGGCCAGAGCGCCGCCGGCGAGGATGCGCTGGCGGTGGCGGCCAATGTGCAGCCGCGCGCTACGGGCCAGTGGCTGGTGGGCTCGTGCCGCCAGGACGGGCGCACCGACCGCGCCATCGAACCGGCGGTGCTGGGGGCGGTGCTGCGCTGTGCGATCGCATTGCTGCCCTGCCTGGCCGACATGCATATCGTGCGCGCCTGGACCGGCATGCGGCCGGCGTCGCCCGACGGGCGGCCCCTGATCGGCGCCCACCCCGGGCGCGCGGGAACATGGCTGGCCTGCGGCCATGAAGGACTGGGCGTGACCACGGCGTTCGCCAGCGCGCGCCTGCTGGCCGACCAGATCATCGGGCGCGCCAGCGAGATCGACGCCGCGCCGTATGCGCCGGCGCGTTTTGCGGCCCTGGCGGAGGTGTGCGATGAGCAGTGACGACATGGTGGTGCATGTGGACGGCCGGCCGGTTGCGGTGGCGGCCGGCGTGAGCGTGGTGGCGGCGCTGGTGCTGGCCGATGCGCTGTGTACACGGCGCTCGGTGAGCGGCGAGGCGCGCTTTGCCTTGTGCGGCATGGGCTACTGCCAGGAATGCCGGGTCACGATCGACGGGCGGGCACACCGGCTGGCCTGCCAGACGGCGTGCCGCGCCGGCATGGTGATCGCCACCGGCGCGGGGGAAGCGGCATGAGCGCGCCGGTGATCGTGCTCGGCGCCGGCCCGGCGGGGCTGGCCGCGGCGGAGGCGGCGTCCGCGTCCGGCCAGGCGGTGCTGCTGGTCGATGAAAACAGTGCGCCCGGCGGGCAAATCTGGCGCGGTGGCCCGCAGCGCTGGCGCGACGCTCGCGCTAGCGCCTTGTGGGCGGCGCTGCGTGCGCGCCCGCACGTCACGTGGATGGCCGGGGCGCGCGTGGTGGCGCCGGCCGGCGCCCGGGCGCTGCTGCTGGAAACGGCGGACGGCGCCCTGATCCAGCCCTGGGACAAGGTGATCGTGTGCAGCGGCGCGCGTGAGTTGCTGTTGCCGTTCCCCGGCTGGACCCTGCCCGGCGTGACTGGCGCGGGCGGCCTGCAGGCACTGATCAAGGGTGGCATGCCGGTCGCCGGCAAGCGCGTGGTGGTGGCCGGAACCGGGCCGCTGCTGCTGGCGGTGGCGGCCACGGTCCGCGAGCATGGCGGCGTGCTGGTGGCCTTGGCCGAGCATCGCGGTAGTGGCGATCTGGCGCGCTTCGGCGCGCGGCTGGCGCTGTCGCACCGGGGCAAGCTGCTGCAATCGCTGCAACTGGCGGCGCGCCTGCGCGCTGTGCCGTACCTGCGTGGCGCGGGCGTGCTGGCCGCCGAAGGAAGCGGGCGCCTGGAGCGCGTGCTGGTGCGCCACCGTGGACGCGAACAAGCGCTCGACTGCGATTTTCTGGCGTGCGGATTCGGCCTGACGCCGTCGCTGGAACTGGCTGCGCTGTTCGGCTGCGCGGTGGAGCAGGGGCGGGTGCTGGTCGATTGCGCGCAGCGCACCAGCGTGCAGGGTGTGTGGGCCGCCGGCGAGTCGACCGGCATCGGCGGCGTGGACAAGGCGCTGGCGGAAGGGCGCATCGCGGGGCTTGGCGCGGTGGGCGTGGCGCCGCAAACGGCGGACCTGCGCGTGCGCGGCAAGGCGCAGGCATTCGCCGACCTGCTGGCGCAGTCCTTTGCGCCGCTGCCATCGCTGCGCGCGATGTGTACCGGCGCGACGATCGTGTGCCGCTGCGAAGACGTGGTGGCGGCCGACCTGGCGCCGCACGCCGGCTGGCGCAGCGCCAAGCTGCAAACACGCGCCGGCATGGGGCCGTGCCAGGGCCGGGTGTGCGGGTCGGCCTGCGCTTTCTTGTATGGCTGGGAGGCGCCCGGCTTGCGCCAGCCAGTGTTCCCGGCCAGCGCCGCCGCACTGGCGCTGCCGCAAGCGGGGACGCAAGCGGGGACGCAAGCGGGAACGCAAGCGCAAACGCAAAGGGTGGACACGCTTGCGCGTGTCCACCCCGAATTACCGCAACAGCAAACTAGTTAGTCCGGCGTGCCGTCGCTGCGGCGTCCCACATTGCTTTGCTCCGACTGGCGGCTGCCTTCATCCAGGTCGGCCGACTGGCGGTTCTGGCGGTTCGACAGGCCGGTGTCGTCATCCATGTCCTGGTCGGCCGCCAGGCGTTTGCCGCCCGGGCTTTTTGGCATGCCGCCAGCGCCATCATTGGACTGCTGCTGACCTGGCACGCCTTGCTGCTGGCTGCCGGTTTGCGAGCCGCTGCGTTCCGTGCTTTGCTGGCCGATCTGTGCGCCTTGCTGCGAGCCGCCTTGCTGCTGTTTCGAGCCGCCCAGGCCGCCCGATTGTTGCGAATCGCTCAGGCTGCCCGACTGCTGGGCGCCGCCCAGTCCGCCCGGTTGCGGCGAGCCCGGCAGGCGGTCCGACTGCTGCGAGCCGCCCAGGGTGCCCGATTGCTGCGCTTGATTGAGCTTGTCTTTCTCAACGGTGCCGCCACGCGACGACGATTCCGATTTCTCGTTGGCGCCGTTGCTGGATTGATTGTTCCCCTCGCTACGTTGGTTCGAGTTCATTCTTGATTCCTTTCCGAGTAGAGACAAACATAGGGTGGCACCCGTCACTTGCGGAGGGACAAGGTTAGCGTCCAGTCCGCAAGCGGCGTTGCCAGGAGTGGAATCATGCGCGCTGATTCCGAAGCGCTGTATCGGAACACCGTCCGAGTCTGTGTAGGACAAGTCCCCTGTAAAGCCTACCAACAGTGGTGATGGGGCGGAGTACTGAGAGGAACTAGCCTGTTGTCCTACAAAGTCCCTGCATCCTGTCCTATAGTCGCAGCGTTCGGCGCTGCTAAGATGGATTGGCTTGATCGCTCATCGGCGCGCAGCCGGTGGGGTCAGACAGAGGCACCAGCTAAAGGAGATGACCATGGCTACAAATAACCAGGGCAACAAGCAAAGTGGTAGTCCGGGCAAGGGAACCAGCAACCGCGGATTCGCCTCCATGGATCCCGAGCGCCAGCGCGAAATTGCCAGCGAAGGCGGCAAGGCGGCTCATCAGAAAGGCACGGCGCACGAGTTCACGTCGGAAGAAGCGCGCCGCGCGGGCAGCATGAGTCACGGCAACCGCCAGGCGGCGCAGGGCGGCGCGCGCAGCGGCGCGGGCGCGGCCGACAAGGATGAAGGCGGCAACAAGCAGAGCGCGGGCGGCGGCAACAAGGCGGGCACGGACAAGTCGCGCTGAGCCGGCCGGAGCACGGGGGAGCGGCGGCTCCCCGTTGGTAACACGATTCAAGCAAGCAGCCTGTGGGATGGGGTAGAATTGTTGCGCCAATTTAACAACCCCGAGGGAGTGTCGTGAAACAAGCAGTCATCCGCCAAGTCAAGAGCATGTATCTGTCATGCGATCCTATCGGTAATCTTTTATTGGCAAAATTTTCCTTCGAAGGCGGCAAGGATGCCTGCGTCTTCATTCCCGCCTCGGTCGTGTTCTGGCTGCTGGCCCACCTGCCGGTGAACCAGGACCCGGAATTGCTGCCGCCGCCGAACCTGCCGCGCATCTACCAGGAAGATTGGGACGACGTAGTCAATCCGCGCGTGCTCAGCGTACAGTGCAAGCAGTTCGACGATGCCATCCGCATGACGATGGAGCTCGACCGCGCGTCCAATCTGACGGTGATCCTGAACCGCGCCAACGTGGAATTGATGCGCCAGATGATGGAAGGCTACCGCGGCGACCTGATGGACCTCGGTTTCTAAGGTGTTGCCCGCCCACAAGCGGGCGGCATTTGGGTATGATGCTCTTCTTTGAGAACCAAAGACAAGGATCTGCCATGCCCATCAAAATCAGCCAGCATTTCGATTCCGGCGCCATCGACGTCGTGCAAGCCGACCAAGCCGGCCAGATCGACCTGAACCTGCGTTCCGACTCGCACGCCGAGATCCACCAGTGGTTCCACTTCCGCCTGCAGGGCGCGCGCGGGCAGGCCTGCACGATCCGCTTCCTGAACGCCGGCCAGGCGACCTACGCCGCCGGCTATCAGGGCTACCAGGTGGCCGCCAGCTACGATACCGAAAACTGGTTCCGGGTGCCGACCAGCTTCGACGGCCAGGTCATGACCGTGAGCCACACGCCCGAGCTCGACAGTGTGTATTACGCCTATTTTGAACCGTACTCGTGGGAACGCCACCTGCGCCTGCTGGGCGAAGTGGCCGAGAACCCGCTTGCGCGCGTGATTGACATCGGCAGCACGGTCGATGGCCGCGACATGAACATGGTGGTCATCGGCAACCCTGCCGCCGCGAAGAAAATCTGGGTTATCGCGCGCCAGCATCCGGGCGAAACCATGGCTGAATGGTTTGTCGAGGGCATGATGGACGCGTTGCTGGACAATGCCAATCCGATTGCCCGCAAGCTGTTGCAAAGTGCCGTGTTCTACATCATTCCGAACATGAACCCGGACGGTTCGGTGCGCGGCAACCTGCGCACCAACGCCGCCGGCGCCAACCTGAACCGCGAGTGGATGACGCCGTCGCTGGAACGCAGCCCGGAAGTGCTGTGCGTAAAGCAAAAGATTCACGAAATCGGCTGCGATATGTTCTTCGACATCCACGGCGACGAAGCGCTGCCGTATAACTTTGTGGCCGGCAATGAAATGCTGAACGATTTCACGCCCGAACGTGCCGCGCTGCAAAAGTCCTTCATCGAGAACTACATGGCGGCCAGCCCCGACTTCCAGAACGTGCATGGCTACGCGGCCAGCAAGTACAAGGAAGACATGCTGACGTTGGCGTCCAAGTATATCGGGCATACCTTCAAGTGCCTGTCGCTGACCCTGGAAATGCCGTTCAAGGACAATGCCGACTTGCCTGATTCGTACACCGGCTGGAACGGTGCGCGCAGCAGCGAGCTGGGCGCGGCGATCCTGCAGCCGATCCTGAAAGCGCTGGGCTGATCGTGGGCGTCGAGATCGAACGCAAGTTCTTGCTCGTCGGCGACGCCTGGCGTTCGCTGGGCGAGCCGGTGCTGCTGCGCCAGGGGTATTTGTCGACCGATCCTGACCGCACGGTGCGGGTGCGGATCGAGGGCGAGGGCGCGACCCTGACCATCAAGGGGCGCAGCGAGGGTGCCACGCGGGGCGAGTGGGAGTATCCGGTTCCGCTGTCGGACGCGGGCGAACTGCTCGATCGCTTGTGCCAGCAACCGATCATCGAAAAATACCGGCGCCGGATCGCGTTCGCGGGCAATGTGTGGGAAGTCGATGAATTCCTGGGCGCGAATGCGGGCTTGATGTTTGCCGAAATCGAACTGGGGTCGGAAGACCAGGCGTTCGACAAGCCGGACTGGATTGGCGAGGAGGTCACGCACGACCGGCGCTATTTCAATTCGAGCCTGATCCGGCTGCCGTTTTCGCAGTGGTGAGCGGGGCCGCTGATCGCCTGCGTACTGGCGCGGCGCCCCTTGCTTGCTCATGTTCGGGCGTGTTGAGGCGGAACTGGACCTGCTTAAGGTGGTAGCGATAGGCGCCTGAAGGAAGAATGAAAACGTGAGGACCAGGGCCATGTTCCTGGTCTTTCGCAGGACCGATGAAGAGGTCGTGGCCGGGCAGGCGGATCAGCAGCGCCAGGAATCCGTCGAACGGTTCCGGTCCCCACGACACGGCGCAGTGCGCAAAGGCGGATGTGCCGAGGTCGAGCTGGCGGGCGGCGTGCGTGCCGAGGGCGGGATGGTCGTTGTCGTAGCGGGCCGTTGGAAAGATCCGCTGCACCAGCGCCGCGTTGTGCGATGGATCCTGCTTATCCAGGGAACGCAGATCGTCTTCGATTGCGCAGGCATACGCGCCGGCCACGCACGCGCTGTCCGGATGCGAAAAGGCGATGCCGTGGATGCGGAAGTCAACGCTGTCGAGAAAAACCCAACGATCGCTGCATGAACGCCGCATGCTGGTGCATAGCGGTGGATTGCACACCGTGGTGGCGGTCCATGCGTCTGGCTTCATGACCGGCCGGGGTAAAATACCAGACTTGCCATTGCGCTCGCGCCATCCATGGAGTCCATTCTGTGTTTTCTCATGCCCGTATTATTGCATCCGTCCTGGCTGGCGCTGTGCTGATCTCTTCGCCCATGCAGGCGTTGGCGCAAAAGCCATCCGCCAAGCAGCAAGTGGCCTTGCCGAACGCGCCGTTTTCGGTGCAGCCGGCGAAAGCGGTCATCCAGCGTTATCAATTATTGTCCTTGCTGAGTCCTCTGTCGCGACAGAATAAACGCCACGTGCGCGATTTGACCGGCATCGAGCGCGCTATTGTCTTCGAGGGGAATGTGACGCTTGACGAACCGATCGACATCGGCGCGATTGCCTCGAAAAAGACGGCACTCACGCCGTTCGAGCAAGCCTTGATTCATCGGGAGCGCCTGCTTGTCATTCATGGCGATTTGCATTGCCGCGGCTTGAGCACCTACTCGATGGACGCCGTTTTTGTGCTGGGCAACGTCCATTGCGAGACGGTGGATCTGAGTATCGTGCCGTTTTACGTCAAGGGCAATCTGGTGGCCCGCAAGTCCTTGCTGGGCAGCGCCTACGACGACGGGGGAGACGGCCGGGAAGGCGAGCGCCATGTGGTGGTCGGCGGGACGGTGTCGTCGCCCAAGGTCCGCACCTGGTACTTTTCGCTTGGCCACTTGAGGTTCGCGCTGGAGTCGGCCAAGGAAGTGCTCGTTGAAACGGAGCATGAAAAATCGGACGGTCCGTGCTTCGGCGACAAGGATTGTTAAGCGCCGGCAGGGCCGGGGTCGAGCCGGTCCATGCATAGCTTGGCGGCCAGGACCGACAGGGTGCTGGCGACGCAGCCCCAGGCGATGTCGATCAGGGCCACGCTGAGCGGCCAGTCGCGCAGGGTGGCGAGGTTGGACAGGTCGTAGGTGGCGTAGGCAACGGTGCCGAACAGGGCTGCCGCAGTCAGGGTGGTGCGCAAGGTGCGGCGCGGGCCGTGCGGGGCCAGGGCGAACGCCATCAGGCCGACCGCGTAGAGCAGGTAAAAGGCGATTGCCGGGCCGAAGCGCGGCTCGGCGGCCATGAGGTGGCCGATGCCGTCGGCGTAGATGTCCTTGGCGATGAAACCGAGCCAGAGCACGTCGAGCAGGACCATGCCGGCGATCAGGATAAGGTAGGGGAGCAGCAGTTTGCGCATGGTTGTGTGTGGCGGGGTAAAGTACAGCCGAGCATACGCATTTTTGCTATCGACTGCCGCGCGGGATGATGTCGCGGATGCGGTGCTACCTTTGCGCTCGAGCTGTCAGAAAAACTTGCCCCATTTACCGCCTTGCTGACAGGCCGCGCCGCCATTGCCGGCAACGAGCAGGATATCGTCATGCGTGGAGAGATGCCCTGAGCACGGAAATTTGCAAGCTAGTTGTCGCCTAAATACGATTTTTACGCTGCTTTTTTGAGTGCTTGATTTTTCTCCTTTTTGGTGACGGCTTCCGTGACACTTTTTTCGGGATTGAGGTGTACCGTCGT
>NZ_WHJF01000116.1:0-20030 GCF_011682185.1 Massilia genomosp. 1 | reverse complement strand
TCGACTTGCATGTGTAAGGCATGCCGCCAGCGTTCAATCTGAGCCAGGATCAAACTCTTCAGTTCAATCTCTGTTTAATGTCCTTGCGGACAGATCGCTCACTCAAAATACTGACAGGCCACTTCTTTCGAAGCGCCTAATTTCTTTTTTGTGAACATTTGATAATTTAAGTATTCAACGTCGCCTGCGCTTCGTTGGCACCTTCATCAAACGCCCACACTTATCGACTGTTAATTGTTAAAGAACGTATTCGGTATTTTCATCTTGCCGCATGGTACGAAGCGTTGTGTTCGTTGCAGCAGAGAGGTGAGATTATGCAGCGTTTCGCGTTTCCCGTCAACCTCTTTTTGTTACTTCGTTTCTTTCGAAACGCCCCAGGACTGTCTGCCAACTACTTGATTTCGCTAGCGCTTCAGCGGGGAGGCGAACTATAGCAAAGCGGCGGCGTTTGCACAAGCCACCGCCTCCACATTACTTGGGTTTGTAGGTGATCAGCGGCATGGCCACGTCCGCGTTATTGACGACGTCGTTGCCGCCACCGGACAGATCGATAGTTGCCTTGTCGCACCAGCGCACCTGTCCGGCAGGCCCTTGGGCCAGGACCTCGGTCATGGCTTCGTGAATCTTGGCCGCTACCTCATTTTGCAATGCGGTGCGCCTGGCGGGGGCCATGTCGGCCATCGCACGCCGCTGCTTCTCAATAAAGCTGCTGTTGCGTTGCGTCCAGCCATTGGCTGCGGTGACGAACTTCTTGCTCTGCGCTGTCGCCTTCGAGCACACGGGCTCGAACTTGGCGGCCACTTCCGACATGAGCGACACCACCAGGACCGCATGCTGGAGTTCGGGCGAAGGGACCCCGGCGGCCGAGATGCCATTGCCCGCCCCCTCGGCGCCCACACCTTTCGGCGCCGGCCCTATCTTGGGCAGGGGCGGCGGCGGACCTTCCACCGGACGCAGCACGGAGCCCTTCATCACGCTGACCTTGAGCTTCTCGCCATTTTGCGGGCGGTCGGAAAACGTGACTTTCCCATCCGGACCGACGGTCTTGTACAGCTGCTGCGCGGATGCGGCGCAGCAGAGCAGGGCGGCGGCGATGACAAAAATGGGCTGTAATCTATTCATGTGACAAAAAATGGCGCAACACTCCACGCGATGGAGATCGATTCATATACTAACGTAGCATTGGGGCGAAATGCGTAAACATATTTCTTGTACGCACGATTCTGGACGAGAACACAACAGCTTGGCACTTCAACTCCAGACAGATGCAAGATTTATGCCTGTTAATGTTACGGAGTAGCAACGTCAAGCTGGAGCGCGCCGATGCCAGTCCCGCGCGCAGGTAGAATGTCAGCTTTTGCCGAACCCGCGCCCGCCATGACCATCCTGCTCTCTACCCTGAACGCCCGCTACGCCCACGCATCGCTGGGGCTGCGCTATCTGCTGGCAAACATGGGGCCGCTGCAGGAGCAAACCAGCCTGCTCGAATTCGTGATCGGGGCCAAGACCACCGAAATCGTCGAGCGCTTGCTGGCGCAGTCGCCGCGCATCATCGGTTTCGGCATCTATATATGGAATGTCGAGGAAAGCACCAGGGTCGTCGCCATGCTCAAGCGCGTTGCGCCCCAGGTCACCATTGTGCTGGGCGGACCGGAAGTGTCGCACGAACCGGGCGAGCAGGACATCGTGCGCATGGCGGACTACCTGGTGACCGGCTGGGGCGACGTCACCTTCCCCAAGCTGTGCGGCGAGATCCTGCACGGCCCCAAGCCGCTGATGAAGATCCACGCCGGCGTGCAGCCGCCGATGGCCGACATCGCCATGCCCTACTCCTTATATACAGATAACGACATCGCCAACCGCACGCTGTATGTGGAAGCCTCGCGCGGCTGCCCCTTCAAGTGCGAGTTCTGCCTGTCGGCGCTGGACAAGACCGCCTGGCCCTTCGGCCTGGATACCTTTTTGGGCGAGCTCGAAACGCTGCATGCGCGCGGCGCGCGCCTGTTCAAGTTTGTCGACCGCACCTTCAACCTCAATATCAAGACCAGCCTGAAGATCATGCAGTTCTTCCTCGACAAACTCGAAGCGAACCCGGACGACCCGGTCTACGCCCACTTCGAGCTGGTGCCCGACCACCTGCCGGACGCCCTGAAAGAAGGCATCCGCAAGTTCCCGCCCGGCGCGCTGCAGTTCGAGATCGGCATCCAGAGCTTCAATCCGGCGGTGCAGGCGCTGGTAAGCCGGCGCCAGGACAACGCCAAGGCCGCCGAGAATATCCGCTGGCTGTGCGAGCAATCGCACGCCCACCTGCACGTCGACCTGATCGCCGGCCTGCCGGGCGAAGACATGGACAGCTTCGCGCGCGGCTTCGACCAACTGGTCGCGCTCAAACCGCACGAGATCCAGTTCGGCATCCTCAAGCGCCTGCGCGGCACGCCGATCATCCGCCATACCGAAGAACACGGCCTGGTGTTCGATCCCTACCCGCCGTACACCATCCTGGCCACCAGACTGATCGACTTCCAGACCATGCAGCGCCTGGTGCGCTTTGCGCGCTACTGGGACCTGGTGGCCAACTCGGGACGCTTCGCGCACACCCTGGTCCATGTGCTGGGCAGGTCCCCGTTCGCCAATTTCATGGCCTTCTCGGACTGGATCTACGCCAAAACCGACGCCACCCACCGCATCGCGCTCGAACGCCTGGCCAAACTGGTCACCGAATGGCTCGAGACGCGCGGCATGCCCCGTGCCGACGCCGAAGCGCTGGTCGGCAGCGATTACGCCGGCCGCGTCGATGCGCCGGCCGAGAAAGCCAGGCCGGTGGCGAGCGTGCCGCAACGCCAGGCACGCCACCTGGCGGCATAAGCGGGCCGCCTGAGCGTCCAGGCGGCGCGGCGTGCATACAGCGGCGATGTAAACAAACGATTACACGCGCCGCGCCGGCCCGCGCACGAACTCTTATAGCGGTCGCGGCGATTCTCTTTTACACTGGCGCAATGCAGATTGAAAATGCGCCAACTTTAACCCTAAAACCGCCTGATGCAGGCTCGCCCCAATCGGTCGTCGCCAACGGGACCTGGCAGGTCCACGCGCTGGCCCAGTGCGGCGCGATCAAGACCATCAACGCCACCCTGGTCTCGCTCAAGGACAAGCCGGCGCTGGTATGGGACCTGAGCCAGATCGTCCGCCTCGACCATATCGGCGCCCAGATGTTCTGGAACGCCTGGGGCAAGAAACGCCCCGACCAGCTGCAACTGGCCGAAAAACAGGAAGAACTGTTCAAGCGCATCGAAGAAGCGGGCAAGCTGCAACTGCCGCGCACCCGCGAGAGCCGCTTCAACTGGGTGATGACCCTGGGCGCCGGCATGCTCAACTTCTTCGAGCATACGCAAGGCTTCATCCGCCTGATCGGCCAGGTGGTGCAGGATATCGGCCGCTTCATCCGCCATCCGATGACCGGCCCGTGGCGCGAAGTATCGGCCAATATTTTCCACTCGGGTTTCCAGGCGCTCGGCATCACCGCGCTGGTCGGCTTCTTGATCGGCGTGGTGCTGTCCTACCTGTCGGCCCAGCAGCTGCGCATGTTCGGCGGCGATATGTACCTGGTCAACATCCTCGGCATGAGCGTGATCCGCGAACTGGGGCCGCTGCTGGCCGCCATCCTGGTGGCGGGCCGCTCCGGCTCCTCGATCACCGCGCAGCTCGGGGTGATGCGGGTGACCGAGGAACTCGACGCCATGCTGGTCATGGGCATCTCGCACGGCTACCGCCTGATCATGCCGAAGGTGGTCGCGCTGGCGATCTCGATGCCTCTGCTGGTGGTGTGGACCGACGCCATGTCCCTGATCGGCGGCATGGCCTCGGCCAAGGTCGAACTGAACCTGTCGGCGCGCTACTTCCTGCAAAAGCTGCCGGACGCGGTGCCGCTGTCGAACTACATCATCGGCCTGCTCAAAGGGACCACGTTCGGCATGCTGATCGCGCTGGTATCGTGCCACTTCGGCCTGCGCATCAAGCCGAATACCGAAAGCCTCGGGCGCGGCACCACCACCTCGGTCGTGACCGCGATCACGGTGGTGATCCTGGCCGATGCGGTGTTTGCCATAATTTTCAGCGGAGTCGGTTTCTGATGGACGAACAAACAGCGCCGCTCAAACGCCAGCACCTGAACATGCGCCCCGACGAGGAAGTCGGCCCGCCGGTGGTCCAGATCACCAAGCTGTGGACCAAGTTCGGACGCACCGTGGTGCATCAGGACCTCAATCTCGATATTTACCAGGGCGAGATCTTGTCGATCGTGGGCGGCTCGGGCACCGGCAAGACGGTCCTGCTGCGCCAGATGCTGGGCCTTGAAAGGCCCACGAAAGGCTGCGTGCGCGTGTTCGGCGAAGACATCAGCGAGGCCGACGCCGACCAGTTGCAGCGCATGCGCAACCACTGGGGCATGCTGTTCCAGCAGGGCGCGCTGTACTCGGCGCTGACCGTGTTCGACAACATCGCCCAACCGCTGCGCGAGCTGCGCGCCCTGCCCGAAGACGTGATTTACGACGCCGTGCTCCTCAAAATGAACATGGTGGGCCTGGGCATCGAGCACGCCAAGAAAATGCCGTCGGACCTGTCGGGCGGCATGATCAAGCGCGCCTCGCTGGCGCGCGCGCTGGCGCTCGAACCGCAACTGCTGTTCCTCGACGAACCCACCGCGGGGCTCGACCCCGACCTGTCGGACGCCTTTGTCGCCCTGATTCAATCGCTGCACCGCGAACTGGGCCTGACCGTGGTCATGGTCACGCACGACCTGGACACCTTGTTCGCGCTGTCGACCCGGATCGCGGTGCTGGCCGAAAAACACGTGATCGCGATCGGACCGACGCGCGACGTGCTGAAAGTGGAGCATCCCTTCATCAAACAATTCTTCCTGGGTGCGCGCGGCCAGCGCGCCCTCGAAGTGCTCGACGACTACGACGCCGAGCACGCACCGGAGCACTAGTATATGGAAAACAGATCACACGCCCTGATGACAGGTATGTTCACGATTGCGCTGCTGGTGGCCACGGTCCTGGCGGGCATCTGGTTCAACCGCGACCGGGTCGAACGCGTGCCCTACCAGATCGCCACCACCCAGTCGATCCCGGGCCTGAACCCGCAGGCGGCGGTGCGCTACCGCGGCCTGGAAGTGGGCAAGGTCGACGACATCAGCTTCGACACCAAAACCGCCGGCCAGATCCTGATCCGCCTGTCGATCGACCCGGAAGCGCCGATCACCCGCACCACGTTCGCCACCCTGGGCTACCAGGGCGTGACCGGGATCGCCTTCATCCAGCTCGATGACGAAAAAACCGGTTCGCCCCTGATGGCCAGCAATGACAAGGCCCTGGCGCGCATTCCGCTGCGTCCGGGCCTGCTCGACCAGCTCGAAAAACGCGGCCTGGTGATCCTCGACAAAGCCGAGGAACTGACCTCCCGCCTCGACGCCATGGCCTCGCCCGAGAACCAGAAGGTCATCCTGGACGCCTTTGCCGATGTGAGCAAGGCGGCCAATGCCTACGCCGCCATCCCGGCCAAGCTGGAACCGACCCTGGCGCGCCTGCCGCAACTGACCGCCAGGGCCGAGCAGAGCTTCGCCGCGTTCGACACCTTCAGCAATAACGCCAGCACCATGACGCGCAGCTACACCAAGCTGGCCGACGACCTGCAAGCGCCGAATGGCGCCATTGCGCGCCTGAACAGCACCGTGGACCGGGTCGGCGGCTCGCTCGAAGCGGTCACCACCGATCTCGACATGCAAACCCTGCCGCACTTCGTGCTCATGACCGACGAAGCGCGCACTTCGCTGCGCGCCGTGCGGCGCACCATGAATTCGCTCAACGACCGTCCGCAAAGCTTGCTGTTCGGCGCCGCGCCGCCGACCCCGGGCCCAGGCGAACCGGGTTTTACCGCACCGACCAAATGAGGACCACCGTGCATCCTATCCCGACCCACACCCCGACCCCGCGTACCACCCTGCGCCGCCTGCTGCTGGCCGCAGGCGCCGGCGGCGCCCTGCTGCTGGCCGGCTGCGCCAGCGAAAAGCCGGCCCAGAACACTACCTTCGATTTCGGACCTGCCGCCAGCGTCGCCGCGCCCGCGCGCGCGCCGATGGCCGCCGTGGTGGTGGGCGACGTCACCGGCTCGGCCGCCCTCGACAGCGAACGCATGGTCTACCGCCTGAACTACAGCGACCCGCTGCAGGCACGCGCCTACGCCAACAGCCGCTGGTCCGCCACGCCGCTGCAGATGGTCACGCAGCGCCTGAAATCGCGCATCGCGCAGTCGGGCGTCAAGGTATTGAGCGTGAGCGACGCTTCCGACGGCGTGCCGATCCTGCGCCTGGAAATCGACGACTTCAGCCACCACTTCGACAGCCAGGCCAGCAGCCACGGACAACTGGTGCTGCGCGCCTCGCTGTTCCAGGGGCATAAACTGATCGACCAGAAAACCTTCGAGCGCAAGACGCCCGCCACCAGCGCCGATGCCGGCGGTGGCGCGCGCGCGCTGGCCGGCGCCACCGACACGGTCGCCTCCGACGTCATCGCGTGGCTCGCCACGCTGCCGCTCAAAAAAGAATGACCGCGCCGGACGCGCCAGGGCCAGCTCCCGCAACAGCGCCGCCCACGGCCGCCGCGCGCGGCTCGCCCGTCTCGCGCGCCGCGCTGCTGGCCTACATGCTGCTGATCGTGTACGCCAGCTGGTTTCCGTTTTCGGGCTGGCGCGGCAGCGGCCTGTCGCCCTTCATTTTCCTGACCCTGTCGATGCCGCAGTACTGGACCGGCTTCGACGTGATGGTCAACATCATCGGCTACATCCCGCTCGGCACCCTGCTGGTGCTGGCCATGTACCCGCGCGTGCGCGGCGTCTGGGCGGTGCTACTGGCCGCCGTGCTGGGGGTGCTGGTGTCGGGCGCGATGGAAGCGGTGCAAACCTACCTGCCCAGCCGCGTGCCATCGAGCCTGGACTTCATCACCAATGCGGCCGGCGCACTGATGGGCGCCATCATCGGCGCGCTGGGCGCGCGCTCTTTCCTGGACCAGAGCCGCCTGTACAAGCTGCGCCAGCGCTGGTTCGCCGCGCACGCCAGCCAGGGCCTGGTGCTGCTGGCCCTGTGGCCGCTGGCGCAGGTCTACCCGCTCGGCTATATGTTCGGGCACGGCCAGCTGCTGCCGATTTTTTCGGAATGGCTGTCGGCCTGGCTCGATACCGACATCGACCTGGTGACGATGCTGCGTCCCGGCGCCGCCATGAGCGTGGAACAATACTGGCTGTCGGAAACCATCATCACCGCCTGCGGCATGACCGGCGCCGTCCTGACCATGCTGTGCCTGCTGCGGCGCGGCGCCCCGCGCCTGTTCCTGATCGGCGCCATGCTCGGCGCGGCCCTGCTGACCAAGACCCTGGCCAGTTCCCTGCTGTTCAAGCCCGACAATGCGCTGGCCTGGATCACGCCCGGCGCCCAGGGCGGCTTTTTGATCGGCCTGATCATGCTGGCGGGCCTGGCGTTCGCCCCCGCAAAAGCGCAGCGCCGGCTGGCGGTGGTGACCCTCGTGCTCAGCCTGCTGGTGGTGAACACGATCCCGGTCAACCCCTACTTTAGTGCCACCCTGCAAGGCTGGGTCCAGGGTAAGTTTCTGAACTTCAATGGCGCAGCGCAATTCCTGTCCTTGCTATGGCCGTTTTTTGCAATCTGGTTCCTGCTGCTGCCCTCGCATAAACTCAATCGGCGCGAAGAACGCGTATCATTGCGCCAGCCAACACAGAATCGGGAACCACCATGAGCGATACCCCCTACTTCGAGCAGCACGTCTTTATCTGCATGAACGTGCGCGAGGATGGACGCCAGTGCTGCGGCAAGCTTGGCGCCGAAATTGCGCAAAAGCACGCCAAGCGCCGCATGAAGGAGCTGGGCCTGAACGGGCACGGCAAAGTGCGCATCAACCAGGCCGGCTGCCTCGACCGTTGCGACGAAGGCCCGGTGCTGGTGGTCTATCCGCAAGGCACCTGGTACACCTACGTCGACACCAGCGACATCGATGAGATCATCGACTCCCACCTGGTTGGCGGCAAAGTCGTCGACCGCCTCAAAATCTGACGCCTTCCTTTCGACTACCTCGCTACATGAACACTGCCACGCATAATTTGCTGAACAAGAACGCCGAAAAATTTACCCTGGCCGGCGGCGCCGGGCCGATGGAATGCCTGCTCGACCTGCCCCCGGGCGCGCCGCGCGGCATCGCCCTGGTGGCCCATCCGCACCCGCTGTACGGCGGCACCATGGACAACAAGGTGGCCCAGACCCTGGCGCGCACGTTTGTCGCGCTCGGCTACGCGGTGGCGCGTTTCAACTTCCGCGGCGTCGGCGCCTCGGGCGGCGTGCATGATGACGGCGTCGGCGAAACCGACGACATGGCCCTGATGCTGGCGCACATGCAAGCGCAGTATCCGGGCTTGCCGGTGGCGCTGTCGGGTTTTTCGTTCGGCACCTTTGTCCAGGCCCAGTTGCAGCAGCGTTTGCTTGCCGAAGGCCGCCCGGCCGAGCGCCTGGTGCTGGTCGGCAGCGCCGCCGGCAAATGGCCGATGCCCGACGTGCCGGCCGACACCATCCTGATCCACGGCGAAGTCGACGACACCATTACATTAACGCAGGTGCTGGACTGGGCGCGACCGCAAGACATTCCGGTCATCGTCATTCCCGGCGCCGACCATTTCTTCCACCGCAAGCTGGCCCACATCAAGACACTGGTGGTCCAACTGTGGCGGCGTGAGGGTGAAACCCCGCTATAGCCACTATAATTGGGCGCCTTTTTTTGCACCACCTTTTTTGAGTACTGATTCCCATGAGAAAACTTATTGCCGCACTGGCTGCCAGTGTCCTGGCGCTATCGACCGCCGTTGCGCAAACCATGCCGCCGCCGACCGTGGCAGCGCGCTCCTGGCTGCTGCTCGACGCCACCAGCGGGCAAGTCATCGCCTCGCAAGACCCTAACGCCCGCATCGAACCGGCCTCGCTGACCAAGATCATGACGGCCTACCTGACCTTTGCCGCGCTCAAGGAAAAGAAGCTGACCCTGAACCAGATGATCAATGTCTCGGTCAAGGCCTGGAAGGTCGATTCGAGCAGTTCCAAGATGTTCATCGACCCGGCGGTGCCGGTCTCGGTCGACGACCTGCTGCACGGCTTGATGGTGCAGTCCGGTAACGACGCCGCCGTGGCCCTGGCCGAAGCGGTGGCTGGCGACGAAAGCGCGTTTGTATTCCTGATGAACCGTGAAGCCCAGCGCATGGGCCTGAAAGACACGCGCTTCGCCAACCCGCACGGCTTGCCGCACCCCGACAATTTCTCGACCGCGCACGACCTGTCGGTGCTGGCCGCGCGCGTGATCGCCGACTACCCCGAGTACTACAAGATCGACTCGGTCAAAAGCTTCACCTACAACAAGATCACCCAGCCGAACCGCAACCGCCTGTTGTGGCTCGACCCGACGGTCGACGGCATGAAGACCGGCCACACCGAAGCGGCCGGCTTTTGCATGATCGCCTCGGCGCGCCGTCCCAACGGCAGCGGCCAGCGCCGCCTGATTTCGGTCGTGCTCGGCACCAATTCGGACCAGGCCCGTACCCAGGAAAGCCAGAAGTTGCTCAACTGGGGCTTCCAGAACTTCGAGACGGTCAAGCTGTACGCCAAGGGCCAGGCGATCCAGACGCCGGAAGTGTGGAAGGGCTCGGCCAATTCGGTCAAGATCGGTTTTAACAGCGACGTGCTGGTGACGGTGCCGAAAGGTGTGGCGGGCAAGATGAAGCCTGTCCTCGAGCGCAACGACCCGCTGGTGGCCCCGCTGCCGCTCAACAGCAAAGTCGGCACCCTGAAGATGATGGTCGATGGCAAGCCGGTGCTGGAACTGCCGGTGGTGGCGCTGGAAGAAGTGCCGCAAGCGTCGATCTTCGGCCGCGCCTGGGACTCGATGCGCCTCTGGCTCAAATAAGCCGCAATAGTTGCAAAATCTGCTTGCCTGAAACCGGGGTCAGAGCTTTAACTAGCAATTAATTGCGGAACCGACAGAAGGTCCGATGTAAACAGAGAAATGCTACGTCAGTAGCAGCACTCAGTGCGTCGGGTCACCTAAAACGTCGTGATAAGCAGACAAAATCGCTGTGAGCAATATTTTTGTTGCTAGTTAATGCTCTGACCCCGGTTGAGGGAATGTCTTTTAAGAAAGAAACCGATGACCGCAGCCCTGCCCGCCGACCTGTTTTGCCCGCGCGTGAGCACCCGTCTCCATGGCCCCGCGCTCTCGCGCATCGTGGCCGGGATGTGGCGCATGGGCGAATGGGGCATGTCGGCCGAGCAGCGCGTGGCCTTCATCGAGCAGTGCGTCGCGCTCGGCGTCACCAGCTTCGACCATGCCGATATCTACGGCAACTACGGCGTCGAAGGCTTGTTCGGCGACGCGCTGCGCCTGCAACCGTCGCTGCGCGACCGCATCGAACTGATCAGCAAGTGCGGGATCAAGCTGCTTTCCCCGCAACGCCCTCAACATTCAATCGGGCATTACGACACCAGCGCCGCCCATATCGTGGCCTCGGTCGAGCAATCGCTGCGCCAGTTGCACACCGACCGCCTCGACCTGCTGCTGATCCACCGTCCCGATCCCTTGATGGAGTTCGACGAGATCGCCGCCGCCTTTAACAGCCTGCGCCAGGCCGGCAAGGTCTTGCACTTCGGCGTGTCGAATTTTTCGCGTCACCAGTTCGAGTCGCTCAACCGCCGCATCGAACTGGCCACCAACCAGGTCGAGTTCTCGCCCCTGCACACCACGCCGATGTTCGACGAGACCTTCGACGGCCTGCAAGACGTAGGCGTGGTGCCGATGATCTGGTCGCCGCTGGCGGGCGGGCGCCTGTTCGCCAGCAGCGACGACCATGCCGACCGCCTGCGCCTGGTGATCAAGGGGATCGCCGATGAACTCAATCAACCGTTCGCCAGCGTGGTGTTCGCATGGATCATGCAGTTGCCATGCCGCCCCGTGCCGCTGACCGGCAGCGGCCGCATCGAAGCGATCGCGGTGGCCGTGGCCGGCACCCGCTTCACGCTCGGCCGCAACGACTGGTTCACCATCCTGCGCGCCGCGCGCGGCCACGACGTGGCGTAGCCACCGCACGCAACAGGGAGCAGCGCATGCCGGAGATCGTCGAGAGCAGCGCCCTGAGCGCCTTGCAAAAGAAGGAGTTGCTGCACCGCCTGGCGCGCATCGAGGGCCAGTTGCGCGGGGTGCAGAAGTTGATCGCGCAGGCGGCCACGGCGGCCGATTGCGACGCCGTGGCCCAGCAAATGGCGGCGGCGCGCAAGGCGCTCGACCGCTCGTTCGTCCAGTTGCTCACCAATACCATGCAGACCCAGAGCGCCAACGCGACCAGCCTGGCCGACGCGCAAGCGAGCGCCAGCAAGCTGGCCGCCATGCTCGACAAGTTTGCTTAGGTATCGCTGGCGTCATCCTCGTACACGGCCGGCGCCGGCACGCCGCGCCAGCCCAGTTGCCATGCGATATTGAGCAGCAGGGTAAAGCTGATGTACAGCACGAAAAACAGCACGAAGAAGCGCGTTTGCAGCCAGGCCAGCAGGGCCAGGCCGACCCCGATGACGACCCACAGCCCCATGCTTTTCGGCTGCTTGGAACTGGGGAAACGCACCGTCGAGACCATCAGCGTGCCCACCCCCACCATCAGGGCCATCACCAGATAGCCCTGCACGACAGTGGTCAGCGGCGCCGGCCAGGCCACCACGACGGCGGCCACGCAGGCGGCGCCGGCGGTGATCGGCATGCCGACGAAGTAGCGCGGGTCGGTGCGCCCCACATTCACGTTGAAACGGGCCAGGCGCAGCGCGCCGCAGGCGACGAACACGAAGCAGGCCAGGCCGCCGGCGCGCAGCAGGGTCGGATGGTCCACGCCCAGTTGCACGAAGCCGTAGCAGTACAGCAGCATGGCCGGGGCGCAGCCGAAGTTCATGACGTCGGCGATCGAGTCGAGCTGCATGCCGAATTCGGACGAGGTATTGGTGGCGCGCGCCACAAAACCGTCGAGCGCGTCGAACACGCCGGCCAGCACCAGCAAAATGGCCGACATGCGGTAATCGGCGGCCAGGCCGACGTGGGCGTTGTCAACCGACATGACGATGCTGCCGAAGCCGCACGCGATCGATAGCAGCGTGACAAAGCTCGGCAGGGCAAACTTGGCGCGCGCGAGGCGCTGCTGGCGGGTGGGTTTCAAGTGGTTTCGCAATCGCATCAGGAATAGTGTTGGTATTTTACAGCGTCATCCTGTCTGCGCCAGATCAATCCCGGGCAAACAAACCTCACCGATTTTCAAATTCCCCTAGAATCAATTTTTAGCGGTTTTTTCTGCACGGAGAACTCGGGATGAACGGATTTCAACGCTCACACATGGCTGCGGCGCTGTCATGCGCGCTGTTGCTGTCCGCCTGCGGCGGCGATGGCGAGAGCAACAAGGGCACGCCGACCCAGAGCAGCGCCTCGACCGCGCTGGCCCAGTTGCCGGGCGCGCCGCCGGCGACCAACAACACCGCCATCGACGGCCTGAACTGGATCAATTTTCGCCGCACCCAGATCGGCATGCCGGCGCTGGCGCACAACGCGAGTATCGACCGCGCCGCCCAGGGCCATTCCGACTATCAAAAGATCAATAACAAGGTCACCCACGACCAGGCCAGCGGCGCCCCCGGTTTCACCGGCGCGCAACTGAGCGACCGCCTGAGCGGCGCCGGCTATCTGTTCGCGCCGGCCGAACGGGCCTATGGCGAGGTCATCTCGGCGACCTCGAACGCGTCCGGCTTTTACATGGCGGAAGAATTGATTACGGCCATCTATCACCGTTTCGTGATGTTCGAGCCCAAGTTCAAGGAAATCGGCACCGGCGCGGCGGCCAACGCGAGCGGCTATATCTACTTTACAAGCAACTTTACCGCCAATAATGGCTTCGGCCCGGGCATGGGACGCGGCAATATCGCCACCTGGCCCAGCGATGGCCAGACCGGCATCACGCCGAATTTTTTCAGCAACTATGAAGAACCGGACCCGGTCGAGAACCTGAACGAAGTGGGCTACCCGATCAGCGTGCATGCCGACCTCGACGCCACCCTGACGGTGCAAAGTTTTACCGTGCGCCCGCGCGGCGGGGCGCTGCTCAACGTCAAGTTGCTCAAGCTCGGGGTGGACAGCCACACGCCCAAGTCGGCGGCGGCGATCATTCCGCTGACCGTGCTGGCCGCGCGCACCGTGTACGAGGTGAGTTTTTCGGGCGCCATCGACGACGTGCCCATCACGAAAACCTGGTCTTTTACCAGCAAATAGGGCGCGATCGCCGCAGTTTGCCGGCCCAAGTCTGCTATCGTTTGGTTTCACGTTAATGAACGCAAGCCCGTCCATGCCACCAAGAGAGAAGCCGCCCGTCCCCGTCGCATTGCGTGCCGATAGCGCCGCGCGCGAGGTCATCGACATGGCCGACGGCATCGACCGCATCATGGGCAACCGCGCCCTGTATGCGCGCATGCTCAAGCGCTTTCGCAGCGATTACGCGCTCGGTGCGGTGCCGATCGGGGCCGCGCTGGCCGATGGCGATACCATCCTGGCGCACCGCCTGGCGCATACCCTCAAAGGCGCCGCCGGCCTGATCGGCGCGCGCCGCCTGCACCAGCAGGCCAGCACGCTGGAACTGGCGATCCGCACCAATCCACCGGCGCAGCAGGCCGCGCTGGCGGCGCTGGTCGATCCCTTCTACCAGGTCTTGCACCTGCTCGACCAGGTACTGGCGGGCGGGGCGCCGGACGGTGTGGCGACGGAGGTGCCGCAGCGCACCCTGATGCAGGACCCGGCCCTGCTGGCGCGGCTGGTGCAATTGCTGATCGACGCCGACGGCGCGGCGGTCGACCTGCTGGAAGAGTCGGGGGCGAGCCTGCGCGTGATCCTGGGCGAGGCCAGGCTGGCGCAGCTCACAAAGGCGGTGAACGACTTCGATTTCGACGGCGCCTTGCGTGCGCTAAGGCAAACGGCGACGTAAGTCAGCGCGTGTATTCGGCTTCCTCGTCGAAGGCGTCGGCGCAGGTCTTGCCGCAGAAGCGCTTGACGCTGTCGAGCGGCTTTTCGCAATACCAGCACGAGCCCTTCGGCGGCAAGGCCTGGCGCGCTCGCACCGGGGCCGACTGCGCCTCGGACTGGCGCTCGCCCCCCGCGTCCTTTTCCGGAAAATCATCCTCTATCGTTCCCACAAGTCACCCCCAAAATGGCAGTACAGCGAATTCTCAAGGCAAGATTACTTTAGCGGAATACTTTGGACATGAGAATTCGCAAGTCCTGGGGCATTCAGTGACATGGTCACGATTAATCCCAAGTTTGCACGCAATATGCGGCTGCCGCAATCAAGGGAAAACACGCTTTCGTTGCGACGCAACAACCACGGAGATACCCGACAGTGCGTAAAAACGAGGCAGCAAAGTACACAGCGCCCGCGCCGGCGCTGCGGGAGGGCAGACGCACGGCGGGACCGGACTTACTTGACCGGTTCGACCGTGACAATCAGGGAAGATGGCGTGGTGTGTATGCGCGTCGGCACGAATTGCACGCCGGCATAGCGCAAATCCTCGGGGCGGAAGTTGTAGACGGCCACGTCGGCGACGACCTTGTTCATCAGCACATTGGCGGCGGCGGCGAGTTGGCGCTGGCGCGCGTCGTCGATGCCGTCGATGGCGAAGCGGTCCACGCGCGGCTCGGCCATCAGCACGGCGTTGCGCGCCGCATCGATGTACGGGCGGCCGGACAGGGCCAGGCTGCCGCGCCAGGACTGGCGTGTGAACGGGGACGACAGCGCCGCGTCGAGGGTGACGCCGACGCGGCCGTTGCCGGCTGCCAGCGACAGCTGGGGGCGCTTGAGCTCGATGTCGATGACTTCGAGCGCCCGGTTGCTGATCGGGAAGCGCCGGTCCATGCCGGCTTGCAGTTTAGTCAGCGGCAATTCGATCTGGCGCGGGCCGATCACGCTGGCGCAGGAGGCCAGCAAAACGCCGGCCAGCGCCAGCGGCGCGCAGGTGCGGAGGAGGTTTTTCATGGGGGAAGGCTAGCATAATTCGGGCGCGGCGGCCGCCGGGATGGAGGCTTGGGAGACGGGCCGTCCCGGCGCCGGCGCCACCAGCGCCGCCTCCCCCGCCCCGCCTAGCAGCCGCACCCTTGCGCCCTGGCCAGCAGCAAGGCCCGCTCACGCAGGTTGTTGGTCAGCGCCGCAGCCTGCTCGAACTCGGCGCGCGCCTCGTCCATCCGCCCCAAACGCGACAGCAAATCGCCGCGCACGCTGGGCAGCAAGTGATAGTTGCGCAGCGCGTCGGCGGCGATCAGCGCATCGACCAGCTCCAGCCCCAGCGCCGGCCCATACGCCATCCCGATCACCACCGCGCGGTTGAGTTCGACCACCGGCGATGGCATCAGTTGTGCCAGCGCATCGTAGAGCGCGGCGATGCGCTGCCAGTCGGTCTGCTCGGGCGTCAAGGCGCGCGCGTGGCAAGCGGCAATTGCCGCCTGCAGCGCGTACGGGCCGTACTCGCCCAACTGCCCGGCCCGCGCCAACGCGGCCAGCCCGCGCCGGATCAGCAACTGGTCCCAGCGGCCGCGGTCCTGCTCGAGCAGCAGGACCGGCTCGCCCTGCGCCCCGAGCCGGGCGCGCGCGCGCGAGGACTGGATTTCCATCAGCGCCACCAGGCCATGCACCTCCGCTTCATCGGGCAACAGGCCGGCCAGGATGCGCCCCAGCCGCAAGGCCTCGTCGCACAGCGTGGGCCGCATCCAGTCGCCGCCGGCGCTGGCCGAATAGCCCTCGTTGTAGATCAGGTAGATCACTTGCAGCACCGAGGCCAGGCGCGCCACCAGCTGGTCGGCGCGCGGCACGGCGAACGGGACCTTCGCTTCGGCCAGCGTGCGCTTGGCGCGCACGATGCGCTGCGCCACCGTCGCTTCGGACACCAGGAACGCATGGGCGATTTCCTCGGTGGTGAGCCCGCCCAGCAAGCGCAAGGTGAGCGCCACGCGCGCCTCGGTCGAGAGCACCGGATGGCAGGAAATGAACATCAGCCGCAGCAGGTCGTCGCCGATGTCGTCTTCCAGGGCGGCGTCGAGGTCGGGCGCGGCATCTTGCAGCAGGGTTTCGATCGCGTAGGTCAGCTCGGATTGCTTGTTGCGCTGCAAGGTGGCGTGGCGCACATGGTCGAGTGCGCGGTTTTTGGCGACCGTCATCAGCCAGGCGGCGGGATTGTCGGGAATGCCGGCCTCGGGCCAGCGTTCGAGCGCGCTGACCAGGGCATCGTGCGCCAGTTCCTCGGCCAGGCCGACATTGCGCAGCATGCGCGCCAGCGCGCCGATGATGCGCGCCGACTCGATGCGCCAGACGCCTTCGATGACGCGCGCGGCCGCCTGCCTTGGCTCTGCCTCGGGCGTTTCCTTGGCCGGCATCGCCTAGCGCGGCGGCGGCGCGCCCACCCCGGCGTCGCTCTGGTGGGCGGACAGGCGCTGCCCGGCAGGCGTGACGGCGTCGGCGGCGCCGATCTCGGCCAGCTGGCGGATTTCCACCTCGACCGGCGGGCCGACCGGATACGGATTGCGCGTGGCCCAGGCGATGGCGTCTTGCAGCGTGGGCGCGCGGATCAACCAGTAGCCGGCGATCATTTCCTTGATTTCGGTGAAGGGGCCGTCCACCACCGTGAGCTTGCCGGAGGCCAGCCTGACCCGCGCCCCGAAAGCGCTCGAGCGCAGTCCGTCCGCCCCGAGCAGCACGCCGGCGCGCGCTTCGGCCGCGTTGTGCTGGTCCAGCGCGTCGAGCCGGGCGCGGGCGACCGGTGTTTCGTTTTCCAGCTCCTTGCTTGAGCGTAGCAGGATCGCGAAGCGCTGGCCCGGCACAGCGTGGCCCGGCACATCGGGCTCGCTGTCGGCGTGGACATTGGCGCAACCACCGGGACAGCCACTCAGGCGCACCTCGACCTCGGCGGCGCCGGCGGCGCCCGCCGGCCAGCGCGCCGCCCACGCCAGTGCCTCGTCCCTGGATGCGACATCGATGACGGCGAAGCCGGCGATCAGTTCTTGTGAGTCGGGAAACGGGCCGGCGGCCTGGGTGGCGCGTCCGTCGGCAATGGCCAGGCGCACGCCGCCGGCGCTGGGCAGGAAATGTTGGCAGTCGCGCAGGATGCCGGCCTCGGCCATCTGGCCGGTGTAGGCGGCGAGGGCCGCGCGCTCGCCGGCGGACCAGGGCTGGCCGGCTTCGTGAGCCGGGTCGGATCGCCGCAAGAGCATGAAACGCATGGTGTTCTCCAGGTTGGGCGCAGCGCGCCGCCAGGGCGCCTGCAACGCCGTTCCCGCACCGGGCTGGCCGGACGGGAACGGCGTGGATTTACATCTGCGCGCGCAAACGTGCTTCTTGCTCGCGCAACGCCGGCGTGAATTCGGCGCCGAAATCATCGGCTTCAAACACTTGCCGGATCTCGATCTCGGAATCGCTTTCCATCGGATTCGGACATCGCTTGACCCACTCGATCGCTTCTTCCTTCGACTTTACCTGAATCAGCCAGAAGCCGGCAATGAGCTCCCTGGTGCCGGCAAAGGGACCGTCCACCACGGTGCGCTGCTTGCCGGAGAAATGGACGCGCGCGCCGCGCGAACTCGGATGCAGGCCTTCGCCGGCGAGCATCACGCCGGCCTTGACCAGCTCGTCGTTGAATTTGCCCATTTCGGTCAACAACTGTTCGCTGGGCATCTTCCCGGCTTCGGACTCGGGACTGGCCTTGACGATGATCATGAATCGCATGGCGGGCCTCCTCTCAGGCGCCGGGGTTGCCGCAGCTCTTGGCCGCGCCCGCCTGCATTTCTTCCATGCTCATGTCGCGCACATGGTGGGCGATCGACCAGCTGTGGCCGTACGGGTCCTTGACCATGCCGTAGCGGTCGCCCCAGAACATGTCGGCCGGCGGCATGACGGCGGTGGCGCCGGCGTCGACGGCGCGCTGGAAGGCGGCATCGGCATCCTGCACGTACAGGTGCAGGGTGACCGGCGAGCCCTTGAGGGTGAGCGGGCCGAGGGCGCCCCATTCCGGGGTTTCTTCGCCCAGCATGATGGCGGAGTCGCCGATGCGGATCATGCCGTGGATCAGCTTGCCGTTGGGTGCCAGCATCTTGCCGCAATCGGTGGCGCCGAAGGCCTTGACGTAAAAATCGATGGCGGACACGGCGTCGGCGCAGACGAGATGGGGGGTGACGGCGTGCATGTCCGAGGGAATCCGTTCGACAGCGGGTGTGCTCATGGTGATGTCTCCTGTACGTTAAAAGATTAGTCAGTCAAAGCTTGGTTAAGTTCCGTGCGCCAGGTGGCGGGATCGGGGCCGAGACCGGCACGCCGATCTCGACGTCGAAGCGCTCGGGCTGCATGCGAAAGTGGTGCGCGTAGACGCGTCCGGCGGGGCCGATACCCTGGGCGGCGACGGTGGCCAGCACGTCGGCCATGCCGGGACCCATGACGTGGACGATCTCGGCGCGTGGAATGTCGAAGCGAATGACGGCCGCCCGCACCGGGTCGGTGCGGGTGATGAACGGCGTGTCGAGCATAGCGTTTCTCCTTGACGAGTGGGTTGCTACTACGACGACGTTGCAGCCGCCGTGAAATCGACAGCTTGTGGATGGTTTTTTTAGCTGATTTAGCGGCTTGTTACCAGGACGCCGGATCGATCACGCCGATCGCGCGGAAAGCGGGCTTGCAGAACAGGTAGCCCTGCATCAGGTCAACGCCGGCAGCGCGCAAAAAGTCGCGCTCGGCCGGGGTTTCGATACCTTCGGCCAGTACCGCGATCTTCAGGCTGGCGCAGATGCCCACGATGCCGGCCACGATGGCTTGCTTGGCCGGGCTTGTGTCGATATCGCGCACCAGTTGCATGTCGATCTTGATGATATCGGGCTGGAATTCGGACAGCAAGTTCAAACCGGCGTAACCGGCGCCGAAGTCGTCGATGGCGGTGCGGAAACCGAAGCGGCGGTACTCTTCGAAAATATTGACCAGGTGCGGCCGGTCCATCACCTGTTCGCTTTCGGTCACCTCGAAGATAATCCGCTCGATCGGAAAGCCATATTCGCGCGCGGCATTGAACGTGCTGCGGATGCAGGCTTCGGGCCGGTACACGGCATTCGGCAGGAAGTTAATCGACAGCAGTTCGGTAATGCCCAATTCGGCCGCGCCGCGAATGGCGCGCACGCGGCAAGCCTGGTCGAACATGTAGCGGTTACTGTCGTTTACCTTGGACAGCACCGAATACGCCGATTCGCCATTCGGCCCGCGCACCAGCGCCTCGTGCGCGTAAATGGCGCGCTCGTACACATTCACGATCGGCTGGTAGGCGTATTCAAAATCGAAACCGAGTTCGTCGTTGTTCCGGCATTGGACGCAGGCCGGAACCGGCTTGATGTGGGCATCGTCGGCGGGGCAAATGGGGATCATCGGGCGGCCAGTTCTGAAAATGCGGCGAATGAATCACTATAGCAAATGAACAGCGGCACGGGTGGCCCGCTTCGCACAGGTTAAAATACGTTTCCGCACGGCCACATTTTTGGAGTATATCTTCATGAGCAAGAACGGCCTGTTCCAGGCGCTGATTGGCATTCTATTGTTTGCAGCAGGCATCGCACCGGCGGCGCCCCATGACCTCGCCAGCTACAAGCGTGCCAGCGATCAGTTTTTGACATCCGCCCCTCCCTAAAGGAAGGGGATTCCTACGGCGCCGCGTGATGATCTACGGGTCGCTTCGGTGGGTTCCTGCTTCATCGAGCGGCCTGACTGCGCTGACTCTCCACAGGCTAAGACGCGATGTCCTCGCGCTAAAACATTCATCGCGCCGACCACATCGGCGTGATTTTCGTAGCCACAATCGACGCACAGAAACGACGCCTGAGTCTGCCGATTGTCTTTTG
>NZ_WHJF01000115.1:0-20336 GCF_011682185.1 Massilia genomosp. 1 | reverse complement strand
GCTTCATTGACTGTCCCGTTCAATTGGGTAGGGACGCTATCGCCCGCGACATTCCGATTCAAGTTGAAAAGGTCCTGCATCGGAAAAGCGGCGCTGCGGCGGTGGTTTGTGCAACATTCAGGCTAGCAGCAGATGCCGGCAATCTGCTGGCTCGACTTAGACATGAGTTTGACCGGTAGCAGTTAAAGCCGCAGCCGAGTCAGCTCCTCAGGACAGCATTACAAGTACTTTTTCATGTGCAACCCTTCGTATCGGTATTGTTAGGAAACGCCCTGGAGTGCTTAACGTGATGTGAACGGCGCTATACATCTGTACCTCTGACTTGCGCTCCCATCAAGCGCCCGTACAAGCGCACGCTGCGCATGTGATCGCACCTGGATCGGGCTCATTTCACCGGCTCGCGCACCAGTAATTTCTGCATCTCGTTGTTGTTGCTCGTCAGCTCCCCCAGCAACTGCTCGAACGGCATCCTTCCCCACGAAATAGCGCGCCGGATCAGGCTTGGGACCGGGCTGTGCGGGTCGGTCTTGGCGAGATAGTCGGCGATGATGCCCAATCGCCGATAAGCGTCCTCGCGCCCTGATATGGGGTCCGCGACCGGACCAAGGCCCAGCGCGCTTTCCGCCACCGCAGCGAGCGCCAATTCCGGCTGCACTGTTTCCGGCGCTGTGTGCGTCCCGACAAATTCCGGATGCGCCTGCTCGCCATGGCGCAAAACGGTCTCGATCTCGCCCAGGACCGCGGCCAGCTTTCGCCAACGCGGCGCCGACATCGCCGCCGCCTGTTCGACCGCTGCGTACGCCTCGTCCAGCGCCATCCGCCACTGGCGCGCCGCCATGCACAGTGCGGCAATGTCCTGCACCGGCATGGTGAGCATCTGCGCCTGCGCGCGCGCGCCGGTCAGCAAGCCGGCCTTTTCCCCATCGGCGCCAGCCTTCGCCTTTTTCACGTCCTCAGTCTTGACCGCCATCGCCTGCCGCCATTGTGCGAGCGTGATCATGCACGCGTCCACGCCACCTCCCCGCACCAGCGGCACCTGCAGCATCAGCGTCGTCGACCAGTTCTCGTCGGCCCAATCGAACGGCGCCGTGCGAAATTCCATGTCCCCATTGCGCGGCAAGGGATGCAGCTGGTCCCAAAACCGTTCGCACAAGCCCTGCAGCAGCTGCGTGGCCCGCACCCCACCGGCCAAGCCGTCAAGCGCGATCCAGGCCTCGCCCAGCCACGCGGCGACCTGCAAGTCCTTGCTGCGCTCCGTCAGCGCCTGTTCGCACAAACGCACCACTTCCGGCCAGTCCGCACGCTTGAGCTCACTGGTCCATACGCCGCGCGGCAACAGCGGGTCGTCCTCGTGGCGGGCGGCGGCGATCGCGTCGTACTCGGGTTCATGCAGCAGCGCTATCCCGCACGGGCCGCCGTTGTCCAGCGGCTGCAGCAAATACGCCACACTCATCGCGTCTCTCCATTCTCGTTCGCAGCCATCCGCGCTGCTGGCTCCACCAATACCGGCGCGGCGTCGGTAGGGAAGGCCGGCACCGACAGGCGTTCCGTTTTCCCATGCACCGCTACTTCCAGCCGGGCATAAATGTTTGCCTCTTTACCCACGTTGTCGCTTTTCTTGTCTAGCGTTGCGACCTTGAAGCGCAAGACGTTCGGTGGCTGCGCTTCGCGCTCGGGTAGCTCGGACTGCGGCGCCGCGTGTTCCCTCAACAGATGCAGCAGTGCCCAGGGAGTGTCGTACGACCAGGTGATGGTCGGATTGCCAGTGCTGGCGCCGGCCGGAAAAAGATCACTGTCTTTTGCCCAGCGCAAGTCCATGGCGATTTTGTCGGCCATGCGCCAGGACAGCGCCGTCCTGGCGTCGATGGTGGTCGCGCTATCGTTGATTTTGATGGTCCATGCAATAATCTGATCGCCACCTTTCTCATGCTCCCGGTTCACCCTGAACTGCGTCCACAGGTCCAGCGCGGCAAAGCCGCCGGCGGGATCTTCGGTGAGCATCGCCGCCAGAATCGGCTGCACTGCGGCGAGCCGGTCGATGAAGGCCAAGGCCGCCGCCGACGCCGGATCCGTGCGCCGTTTCAGGAGCGTGCCGGCGGTCTTCATGTTGGCGTCGAGCAGCTGCAGCATGCGGCGCACCTGCGCGGGGTCGGCGGGGGCGGCCGCGCGCGCGGCGCTGAATGGATAGCGGTTCCACAGATGCCGATTGAAGTGCGCGGCAATCAGGCCATAGCTGCGACGGGCCTGCGGCACTTCCAGAGCGTAGCAGCGCAGCCCGAACAACTTGGCGACCTTGGACATGCGGTGCTGGAAGAAGTCCGGCTGGGCGTGGCCGATGGGCGGCAGACGCTCCGCACAATCGACGATGTCGAGCTTGCCCAAGTCTTCGGTGAACCATTTTTCGAGCCGCGCCAGCGATCCGGTCGGCACCTTGGCGGCATGCTTGGCCAGTTCGTCATCGATCCGGCGCCATTCGCTCAACATGGCCTGCGCCTGGCTCCCCGCCATCAGTTCTTTTTTGGCCAGCCAGGCGCGCGCGCCGTTGCTGGCGGACGCCAACTCGGCCACCACCCGCAACTGCGCGTCGAGGTATTCCCGGATCGCGCCATCGTCGCCGCGAAGGCCGAAGGCGGCGGCGGCGCCGGCGGGCGTACCGTCCCAGTTGCCGACGGTGCCGGGGTCGGGCAGATACAGGCCGCGATCGTCCACCGCGCCCTTTAGTTCCGTCAACAAGGCCATTGCCTGCGTATCCATCACGCTCTGCCAGTGCTGCGCCGCCGGCTTGATCTCAAGTTGCCGCATCCCGGCCAACAGCGGCGTCATCCATTTCTGGGCATCGTCGAAATTGAGGGCGCGCAATCGCATCTCGCCTGGCGTCTCGATGACGGACAGGGCAAGGTGGTGGTCGATCATGGCGCCCGCCTGCAGCCGCGCCAGTTTGCGCAGCGCGATCTGGAACGATGGCGGCGCTTCGATCAATTCCTTGGCCTCGTAAGCCTGCAGATCGGCCAACAGGACTTGCGCCGCATTGATCTGTTCGGTGTTCCATGTCAGCGGCCCTCGCGTGTCAGGGCCTGGCCGCGCCGCGCTCGAGACGCCCTGCGCGAAGCGGTGCGCCAGCAGCTTTCCGATCGCCTGCTCGAGCGCGCCGAGATCGGCGTTCACTTGCAGATGCTTGCCTTCGTTGAAGTCGAGCAGCCGCAGTGCATTGCCCTGGTTGACCACCTCATCGTGAAATTCCTTTTGCCGCGCCAGTGTTTTGGCATGAAGCTCATCCGCGCGCACGCCAAGGATGCCTGATTTGCGGATCTTTCCTTCCACCTTGAGATACGCCTCGTTGTTGCCCAGCTGGCCGTTGACCATCCAGGCGGCATCGGTCCGGCCGAGCAAGGTACGCAAGTCGCCGATGGTCCGTTGCAGACTGGCCAGCCGTAACTGCTCGCCCGCTGGATCGTCATTGAGCTGCTTGACGCCGGCGACGAGCTCGCGTTGCAGGTCGAACAGCCGGTTGCGCTCGAAGGCGCCATCGAGGAAGTCCTCATGCACCTCGTCGAGCTTCGCGCGCAGCAAGCTGTCGTCTTTTGCGTCGTCGTTCTCGCTCGCGTCATAGCTGCTTGCTTGCAGCAGGCGGTCGAAGCGCTGCACCGTCGCCTGCGACGCGGCGTTGAGTTTCATGTCGAACAGGTAGTCGAGCAATTCCGCGACCTGTCGCCAGCGGCCATTCTGCACGGCGGTCACGTCCCTGAATTTGCTGCGTTGATCTTCAAAAACGACGGCGGCGTCGACGAATTTGCGCAGTGCGCCGAATTCGGCCACGCCTTCCGGATTGGCAGCGAGCGTGCCTTGCTCTCTCGTGGCGACATGGCTGCTCTGCATGAGCTCTTTCGCGCGGCCGTTCAAGGCCAGGCGGATGTTTTTGAACAGCACCTTTTCGTAATAGGTCTTGAGCGCCCAATCGACCTTAAAGCGCAGTCCGCCCAGGTAAGGATGCCACGACGCTGGCATGGCATAGGTTGCCGTATGCCAGTCCTGCACCTTGTCCATTTCGGTGAGTAACTCCTTCATCGCGATGTCGTCGCGCTTGTCGAGCGTGTCGTTCTGCGTCCGCAGCGCCGTGTAGATGCCGCCCAAGGGCCGTGCGATATCGCTCAACTGCTCTTGCGTGGCGAAATACGAGGGCACCAGGCAGATGAGCCAGATCGCCGCGAGCGTGCAAGCGCCGCCCAGCACGACCAGTTGGGAACGCTTTTCCGCGTCCAGCCGGCGCTGTACCACCTGGGCCAGGCCAAATTCGCCGAAGATACGCTGGGCGAACAGTTCGCGGCAAAACACCGGGGCGCTGTCCTGCGCCGGCGCCGCCGCGGGACCGAAAGGATCGGCCTGGGCGTCGGCATTGTGCCGGACGCGGGTGCGCCCGCTCAGGTAGAAGCCGCGCAGGTCGAATGGCGTCATGACCGTATTTTCGCGCATCGCTTCCTGCAGGGCCGACGGCAGGCGGCCCAGCAGCGCGCCCAGCTGGTCGGGCATGACGAAGATGCTGGCCGCATCCGCGCCCAGGTCGCGCCGGGTCGACACGGCGCTCACCAGCAGGCGCAAGCGGTTGACCAGGCGTGCCACGCCTTGCTCGCCGGCGGCCGTGCGCCACGGCGTTCCCAGCGCGTTCGGATTGGACCAGCCGAGCGCCTGTGCGCGCGCCGCCTCCGGCAGCCGGGCGGCCCAGCGCCCGAACCCGTCCACCGACTCACAGCAGCCGATCACCACGTAGACAGGCAGGCGCAGGCCGAGCCGGTCCTGGATGTCGACCAGTTTGCGGTACATCTGCTCGCCGCCGGCGCGATCGTTCTCCAGCGCATCGAGGGGAATCTGCCAGACGATGGCGTCGAGCGCGCGCCGGCCACGGTGGCGCTCGAGCAGGCGCAGGAAATCGGTCCAGGCACTGCCCTGGCCTTCCCAGGCCGCCGCTGGCAGCGCGAAGGCCACGCCTTCGCTGCCGCGCCACCAGCCGCATTCTTTGCCGCTCCCCACAACGACCGGTTCGAGTCCGGCGCCGCGCAGCAGATCGCCGTGGCCCGGTTCGGACGGGCCGCACACCAGGACACAGGGTTTGTCGTAGCGCAGGTCGGCGTCGCGCGGATACAGCGCTGCCATGGCGGCGGCGAACACGTCCTTTTGCAGCGCGCCGAGGGCCGGCGCGGGCGGCGGCGGCGGCGTCTTGATGCGCCGTGTCTTGCGCCACAATACCGCGGCGGTGATCAGTGCCAGGATCAGCGCCACCAGCAGCAAGGCCAGCGCCAGCCAGGTCCATAGCGGCAGGCTCATGAGTACCCCGGCATTAGCACGATCACATTGTTGACAATCGGGCGCAGCTGCAGCCACATGAGGATCGAGACGATCAGCGGCACCGACAGCGCCGCGCAAGCGAGCAGATACACGCGCATGCGCTGCGCCAGGCTGCGCCGGTGGGGCGCGGTGCGGATCAGATTGCCGTCGCGCGTTTCGCTGAGGATGAAATCGGGATCGTCGATGACGCAGATGCCCGGGTACAGAAAGCCGAACAGCATGGCGCGCCGCCGCGCCAGCTCGACGATCGCCTCGGGCCGGTCGCGCAGGCGCCCGGCATAGCCCAGCGACAGGCAGTACAGATACAGCTCCGCCACTTCGCCGCTGGCGCGGTCATTGGTGCGCGTGATGGCGTCGATGCGTTCGATCAGCAGCGCGCCGCCGCTGCGGGTCTTGAACATGCGCCACTCGAGCAAATGCTCGGACCAGACCGCGCGCCCCTGCCACGGGGCGTTGAGGAGCGTCTCGTCGACCACCTGGGCGAACGCGAATTGCAAGGCTTCGGCCTGGTCCACATCGCCCACCGGCGTGCGCGCGCCGGCCAGGCGCGCCAGGGACAGGCGGATCGTGTCGAGCGCCTCGCCCATCCTGCGCGCCGCGACGGTGGCCAGCTCCGCGCTGGCCGGCTCCTTGCCCGTGCGCGGCTGTGCGGCGAGCAGCACCAGGAAATCGCCATAGGCGGCGCGAAACAGCATGCCCAGCGGATTGGCGTCCTGCACCCAGCGCGGCGTATGCATCTCAGCGTTCCCCCGCGTTCGGTCGCGCACTGCGCAGCAGCATGGCCACGGCGCGCGGTTCGATGTAATTGTCGGCGTTGCCGCCGGGACCGAGGATGCGCAGGGCGGCGCCCGGATCGAAGCAGTCGGCCGCGGCGCCGCCCGGATCGAGGCGGAACAGGGTGCGCCCACTGTCGCCGCCAATGCCCTGGGCCTGCTCGACGCTGAGCGCCAGCGTGCCGATTCCGCGCGAGCGGCGCCGCTGCAGGTCGGCTTCTTTGCCGGCCGAGCAGATCAGCGCCTCGCGCAACCAGTGCGCCATGTCGGCATCGCTGGCGCGGGCCGGCTTTTGCAAGGCGATGATGTACGGTTCGGCGGGCTCGATCGCGCCCAGGTCGATTTCGTAGTCGTGCGCCCCGCGCGCGGCGAAGGCGGCCCAGATGAAGTCCGGCGCCAGGCGCTTGCGCACCCGTTCCAGCTCGTCGAGCAAGGGATCGACGGCCAGGGCGATGTCGCGGTAATCGAAGTCCGGCAGACGCGGCAAGGCCATGCCCGGCACCCCCGCCGACAGCGCGCCCAGCAGGCCGGCCAGCAGCAGGAACAAGCGTTGCGGATGGGCGCTGCCGCCCTGATGCGTCGCTTCCAGTTCGAGCAGGCGCGCGGCCAGTTGCGCCAGGATGGCCTGGCGGCGCGCCGCCAGCGCGGCATCGGCGCCTTGCTCATTGGCCAGCGTGGCATAGTTCAAGCGCAAATCGCGGCACAGCCGGTCGATCCGTCCGTACAGGGGCAGGCCGGGACCGACCCGCAGCCAGGGGGCGATATACCCGGTCTGCAGCGGCAGGGCGCCGTTGTCCTGGAAGCGCAGCAGCGGCAGCAGCTCGTCGGTGGCAAAACCCTGGCCGTGCCCGCAGACCAGCTGAAGATTGGGCCGCAGCAGCGATACCGTCGCATCCACCCCGCCGGGATTCTGGTCGTTGACCAGCATGCTGCCCTGGTCCAGGAAGCGGCGCGGGCCGGGCCGGGCGCCGGTGCCGCGCGCCGGCACCGCCAGCGACAGGCGCCACATGCCATCGGCATCGGCATCGATTTTGCTCAGGTCGATGCTTAACACCTGGTCGGCCCGGCTGCTGACCAGCAAGCCGTCCGGCATCACCGCTTCCAGTTCGGTGACGGCGACCACCGGCCCGTCCTGGCGCGTGCGCAAGTGCAGCAGGCCCCAGTGCAGCGGCTCGACGCTGCGCAGCAGGGCGGGGGCGAGCATTTCGAGACGCGCCGACTGCTGCTGGAAATGCTGCGGCGCCAGGCGCATGCCCTCGTACCAGCGCACCGCGTCGGGCAGGCCGGCGCTGCAAGGGTTGTCGCCCGCGCTCATGGATTGCCCTCCATGCGGACCGTCTTGTCGGCGAACCGGACCGTCGCCTTCGGTGTCGCGTCGAGCCGCAGGCGGTAGGCGCCTTTGCCCTTGTAGTTGGCAAAGAGCAGCACGGCGCGCGTGCCGCGCACGGCGAACCCGGCGTCATCGACCGGCTTGGACATGCCCGGCGTCAGTTCGTAGGACCAGCAATGCACGCGGTCCGGGTAGTCGCGCTTGATGTTGGCGCCGGGATCGAACCATTGCGCCGCCGTCAGTGCGAGCAGGGCCGGCACCAGGGATTCGTCGGATACCGCCACCAGATCCACCGCAAAAGGGGTGGCGTCGTTGGCTGTTGCATCGACTACAAATTGCACTTGCTTGAGCGCGATCTTCGGTTGAAACAGCGACTTGGTGGCCGCGCAGCCGCTGATGGCGAGCACGGCGCAGACGGGCAACCATGCGCGGCGCGTGGCCGCGAAACGGAGCAGGGACAAGATCGGACTACGCAATCGAATTCCTCCTGGCGTCGCCCTGGACGGCGCGAATTGACGGCCGCTTTTGCGCCGTTGCTGCAGCGATTTCCGGTCACCGGATTGGCAAACGAATTGAAAATATAGCATCAAAAAAACTGTTGTATTTTATATTTTTTTACCTTGAGGTAAACATTGCGAAAAAATATTTTGAGAGTATTATTTTTTCAGTCCTAAGCGATCGTCCGATCGACTCACTTCGCATAGCGCCCGCAAAGACGGGCGTCCTTGCAGGCGTCGATTCCTCTCAGCGCGTGCGGTCCATGCCGGGCGCAGCGTATTTTGTCCAAGGAGAAGTGATGTCCGATATCGAAAATGGCCAGCATTGGCTGAGCCGAAATCGCCCCCCGCGCGTGCAGATTACGTATGACGTGGAGATTGGCGACGCGGTCGAAAAAAAGGAGCTGCCGCTGGTGGTGGGCATCCTCTCCGACCTTGACGGCGTGAAAGGGAAAATCGTCGGCGAACAGACCTTCGAGAACATCGATAACGATAACTTCGACGAGATGCTCAAGACGATCTCGCCGTCCGTGACGTTCACCTTGCCTGCAAGCACGCACCTGCCCGAGCACCCGGCGGCCCAGGCGCTGGAGGCGACGTTTACGTTCCAGAAGTTCGACGATTTCAATCCGGTCGCCCTGCTCAAGATGAACAAGGACACCGCCGATCTGTTCGAGGAGCGCCAACGCCTGCGCGACATGCTGGCGCGGCTCGACGGCAACGTCCGCCTTGGCGACAGCCTCGACAAGGCCTTCAAGGCCGCCCCCGGCGCCACCGAAGGCAGTAGCGGCGCAGCCGCGCCGGACACCGCAGCCTAGCGTGTCCGCCTTTTCGCAACGATCTTCCTGGAGTAACTCATGCCCACCAATTCCGAATTTGTACTAAGCGAAGAACAAAAATCCGTGGTCAAGGAAGCCGAACTGGGCGACGCCGACGAGCAACTGATCGGCATGGTCATCAAGGCCACCTACGACGAAGCGCAAAAGCGCACCGCCGCGCAGATCCTCAAAGCCGCGCTGGCCGCCGCCAAGGCCCAGGACACGCCCGAGGGGGACTCGGTCAAGGCCATCAGCAAGCGGATCCGCGATATCGACGACCTGATCAGCGAGCGCCTGGACCAGATCCTGCACAACGCGCAGTTCCAGGCGCTCGAGGCGGCCTGGCGCGGCCTGCACATGCTGGTGTTCGGCACCGAGACCAGCTCGCGCCTGAAACTGAAGGTCATGAATATCGGACGCGACGACCTGCAGACCGATCTGGAAAAAGCGGTCTCGTTCGACACCTCGGCCCTGTTCAAGAAAGTCTACGAGGAAGAGTACGGCACCTTCGGCGGCCATCCCTTCAGCGTGCTGGTGGCCGACTACAGCTTCGGGCGCAAGGCGCACGAGGTCGGCTTGCTGACCAAGCTGTCGAACGTGGCGGCGGCGGCGCACGCGCCCCTGATCGCGGCCGCCGAGCCGGGCCTGTTCGGGCTCGATGCGTTTACCGACCTGGGCAATCCACGCGACCTGGCCAAGTCCTTCGAAGGCGCCGACGCCATCAAGTGGAACAAGTTCCGCGACAGCGACGACGCGCGCTACGTGACCCTGGTGCTGCCGCGCATGCTGCTGCGCCTGCCGTACGGCGACAACGGCAACCCGGTTGACGGCCTGGGCTACGAGGAAAACGTGTTCGGCGCGACGCGCACCTATCTGTCGGCCGAAAGCGGGGCGCCGGCCGGCAAGTTCCTGTATGGCAGCGAGGCCAGCCACAACAAGTATCTGTGGGGCAATCCGGCCTACGCGCTGGCGCAGCGCATCACCTCGGCCTTCGCCATGTACGGCTGGTGCGCGGCGATCCGCGGCGTGGAAGGGGGCGGGGCGGTCACCAACCTGCCGGTATTCAATTTTCCGACCGAAGCGAGCGGCAAGCTCAAAACCCTGCAATGCCCGACCGAGATCACCATCACCGACCGCCGCGAAAAGGAATTGAGCGACCTCGGTTTCGTCTCCCTGTGCCACAAGAAGAATGAAGACCTGGCGGTGTTCTTTGGCGGGCAGACGGCGGCCCGGCCCAAAAAATACAACAAGGACCTGGCCAACGCGAACGCCGGCATTTCCAGCATGCTGCCGTATGTGCTGGCCGCCTCGCGCTTCGCCCACTACGTCAAGGTGCTCATGCGCGACAAGATCGGCTCGTTCGCCACGCGCGAACAGGTCGAACGCTACCTGAACAACTGGGTGGCCGACTATGTGCTGGTCAACGACAACGCGCCGCAATCGATCAAGGCCCAGTATCCCTTGCGCGAGGCGCGCGTCGACGTCGTCGCCGTGCCGGGCAAGGTCGGCGCCTACCGCGCCACCATGTTCCTGAAACCGCATTTCCAGCTCGAGGAACTGACCACCTCGATCCGCCTGGTGGCCGACCTGCCGCCGCCGGCCAAAGGCTAAGCGACGCCGCCGGACCGCCGGACCGGCGACCCAACCTCTTTTCGGAGATACGCATGGATGCAATAATGCTCGACTTTGGCGACACCATCAAAGGCGATTCCACCCTCGAAGGCTATGTCGACAAGATTGAAGTGATGTCCTACAGTCATAACGTCGCCATGCAGGTGACCAATGACGTCAGCAACAAGGAGCGGACCTCGGGGCGGCCCCATATCGGGGAATTTACGATCACCAAGTTCCTCGACGGTTCGACACCCACCCTCAACGAATACTGCTGCGCCGGCAAGGCCATTGCGACCACCATCATCACGGTGGGCCGCAATTCGGGTGAAGACGATGGCAAGACCTTGCCCCTGATCGTCTATACCCTGAGCAACGTGGTGATCTCGAACGTGAGCATCAGCGGCGGCGCCGGCGGCAAGCCGGTCGAAACCTTGTCGCTCAATTTTACCAAGATCAAATGGGAACTGACGTCGCAGAAAGATGACGGCACCAAGGAAGGCACGGCCGCCACCACCTGGGACCTGGCCGCCAACAAGCTGATCAAGGCGTAAGGCCTCATGGCCGACAAGTCCACCGCGCGCCTGCCGCTACTCGAACGGCTGGGCCGGCGCGGCCACGGCCGCGCGCTCGACCCGGCCGCCTTGCGCGACTCGGTCGGGCGCGAGCTGCTGCGCCTTCTTAATACGCGCAGCAGCCCGCATCCGGCGCGCCCCCTGAGCGTGCCCGATTACGGCCTGCCGGACTGGTCGTCGTCGTACGCGGCCGACGTGGACGACCGCCAGCGGCTGGCGCGCACGATCGAAGCGGCGGTGCGCGCCTTCGAGCCGCGCCTGGGCGCGCCGCGCGCCGAGGTGTTCGCCGACCCGGACGGCATGCGCCGCCTGCGCGTACAGGTGAGCGGGCATCTGGCGAGCGATGGCGCGGCGTGGCCGGTCGACTATGGCCTGGCCCTGGACGGCAGTGGCGCGGCGCTGCTCGACGCGCGCGACGGACCATGACGCCCGCCGAACGCCAGCGCGACGATTACGAGCGCGAACTGCTGTATTTGCGCACTGCCGGGGCCGCGTTCGCGCGCGCCAATCCGACTGTCGCGGCGCGGCTCGAACTGTCGGCCGACCAGAGCCCCGATCCCCACGTCGAGCGCTTGCTGGAGGGCTTCGCGTTCCTGGCGGCGCGGCTGGGACGGCGCATCGACGATAGTGTCTCCGCGCTGGCGGGCAACCTGCTCGAGCAGTTGCACCCGCACGCGACGCGCCCGCTGCCGTCGGCCAGCGTGGCGCACGTCGAGGCCGATCCGGCCAAAGTACAGGTGGCCGGCGGCTACACCGTCGAACGGGGCAGTACCCTGTTCGCCGACACGCTTGACGGCGCCACCATCTACCTGCGCACCTGCGCGCCGCTGGTGGTGTGGCCCTTGCGGGTGGACGGGGTCGAGTTGCTCACCGACGCGCTCGAGGCGCTCTCCGGGCACCCCGGGCGGCGCAGCGTGCTGTCGGTGCGGCTCGCCTGTCCCGCCAGCTTCCTGCCGCGCGCGGCGGGACTGGGTACGCTGCGCTTTTACATCAAGGGCGCCGGCGACAATGCCGCGCGCCTGTGCGACCTGCTGTATGCGCACACGCTGGAAGTGCGCTGGCGCACGCCCGGGGCCGAGCCGGTCGTGCTGGACGGGGTGCTGCCGCGCTTTGCCGGCTGCGAGGCGCAAGACGCGCTGCTGCCCGAGCGCAACGATACCTATCCGGGGCTGCGCCTGTTGCTCGAATATTTTGCCTTCCCGCTCAAGTTCCAGTTTTTCGACCTCGATTGCAGCGCGCTGGGGCCGCTTGACCCAGTCCCGGGCGCGCCGGGCAGCACCAGCTACGAGCTGCTGTTCGTGCTCGGCGCGCGCCCGGCCGTGCCGCTCGAACCGGAGCCCGACGCCGTGCAGCTTGGCTGCGTGCCGGTGGTGAACCTGTTCCCGCGCACCTCGGAGCCGGTGCGCATCAGCGCCACCGAGTCGCAGTACAAACTGGTGGCGGACAGCTTTCGCGAGCGCGCGACCGAGATCTACAGTATCGAACAGGTCGCCAGCAGTGCGCCGGGCTTGCCATCGGAGCCGGTGGCGCCCTATTTTTCCTGGCATGGGGCGAGCGCGGGCACGCCGGCCACCTACTGGCATGCGCAGCGCGGTCCGTCCTTCAAGCCCGGCCTGGGCGGCAGCGACATGCTGCTCAGCTTTGTCGATCCTGGCTTCGATCCGGCCATGCCCGCCACCCGCTCGCTGGTCGCCAGGCTGCTCTGTACCAACCGCGGGCTGGCCGCGGCGCTCCCCGCCGGCACGGCGCTGGCGCTGGAAGACGGCGCCGCCGTGGCCGCCATCACGCTGCTGCACAAGCCGACCACGCAGTCCCAGGCCGCGCCCGACGGCGAGGCGCGCTGGAAGTTGGTGTCGCAACTGTCGCTCAACCATTTGTCGCTGGTGGAGGGCGCAAGCGCCCTGGCCGGCCTCAAGGAATTATTGGCGCTGAACAACCTGGGCGCGAGCGTGGAGGCCGACGCCCAGATCGATGCCCTGGCGCGCCTCGCGTGCGAGCGCGTGACCCGCTACGTGCGCGACGACCCGTGGCACGGCTACCGGCATGGCTATCTGCTGACCTTGTGGCTGGGACCGCGCGGCATGCGCGGCGCCAGCGCCTTGCTGTTCGGGGCGGTACTGCACCGTTTCCTGGCGCAGTACGCGGGCATCAATACCTTCGTCGAGCTGAGCCTGAAGCACGACGACGGCCGCGAACTGTTCCGCTGGAGCGCGCTGCCGAGCGCGCAACTGGGCCTGTAGACCATGCAACTCGACGCTCCCACTGCCTCGGTGCTCGAGCGCCTGCTGTCGGCCCCCGGCCAGTTCGACTTCGCGCAGGCGGTCGACCTGCTGCGGCAACACGCGCGCAGGACGGGGGCGGGCGGCGCCGCCGCGCCGGGACGGGGCAGCGATCCGCGCAAGGAGGCGCTGGCGCTGACGGCGACCTTCGAGCTCAGTTTCCGCAGCCAGCCGATCGAACGGATCGCACTCGGCGCCGATGGCGTGTTCACCCTGGTGGCGAATTTTTTCGGGCTGGCCGGCCCGGATGGCCCGCTGCCCGACGCCTATGTCGAACTGATCCGTTCGCAACTGCTCGAGCACGACAGCGGCGCGGTCGATTTCCTGTCCCTGTTCCAGCACCGCCTGCTGTCGCTGGCATACCGGGCCGAACACGATTTCCGCGCCGCCGCGCCGTTCGGCGAACCGGGCACGGGGCCGCTGGCGCCGGCCTTGCTTGCCCTGCTGGGCCAGCAGGCGGAGCACGCCGACGCCGTGCGCCGCCATGTGCTGCTGTCGAACCTGCCGGCCTGTGCCCAACAGCGCCACTCCCTGCGCGGCTTCCTGACACTGCTCGACCAGCAGTTCGGCGTGCATGCCCTTGGCCAGGAGTGGGCCGGACGCTGGATCGCGCTGCCCGAGCAACTGCAAACCGTGCTCGGCGCAGGCGGGCGCAATGACCTGCTCGGCGACGGCGCCGTGCTGGGACAGCGTGCCTGGGATGAAGGCGGGGCCGTGCGCGTCGATCTGGGGCGGATCGGACAGGCGCTGTATCTGGCGCTCTTGCCGGGCGGGGCCAGGCGGCGCGAGCTTGGCCTGCTGTGTACCTGGTATCTGGGGCCGAACCTGGCCTGCTATCTGCGCATGGCGCTGGCGCCGGACGAGGTGCCGGCCCCGGTCCTGGGTCCCGCCGCGCTGCTCGGGCATACCAGCTGGCTGGACCCGGCGCCGGCCGAATGCGGCATTGAACTGCTTGTCAACGACCACGGAGCGCTCCGATGAGCGTCGATTACCAGATCCTGATGCGGACCCTCAATCCTCACTGCGCCGGTGCGGTGCGCGGCGCGGTCCAGCGCTGCATGGCGCAGCAGCACTTTTTCGTCGAACCCGAACATCTGCTGCTCGAGCTCATTGCGGTGCCGGGCAACGATGTCGATGGCATCCTGCGCCAGGCCGGCGTCGAGCGTGCGGCCGTGGAAGGGGAACTCAACGCCGCGCTCGAGCGCGTCAAGCGCGGGCACGTGCGCGAGCCCGCCTTCAGTGCCGCCTTCATCGTGCTGCTGCGCGAAGCGTGGATGTTGAGCAGCCTGAGCCTGGGGCAGGCGCAGGTGCGCTCGGGCGCGATCCTGCTGGCCCTGATCGACCATGAAGCGAGCCGCGCGCAGCTCTGCGCCGGCGGCTCGTCCTTGCTGCGCATCGGCCGCGATGCGCTGCGTGCCGGCCTGGCCGAGTGGAGCGCGGCATCGCTGGAAAACACGGTGGCGCCGGCGGCCGCCGCTGCGCTGGACCAGTACACCGACGACCTGACTGCGCTGGCGCGGGCCGGCAAGATCGATCCAATCGTCGGGCGCGACGCGGAAATCCGCCAGGTCATCGACATCCTGCTGCGGCGCCGCCAGAACAATCCGATCCTGGTGGGCGCGCCCGGCGTCGGCAAGACGGCGGTGGTCGAAGGACTGGCGCGCCGCATTGCCGAGGGTGACGTGCCGCCGCCGCTGCGCCAGGTCGCGCTGCGGGTGCTCGACCTGGCGCTGCTGCAGGCCGGCGCCGGCGCCAAGGGCGAATTCGAGCAGCGCCTGACCCGGGTGATCGACGCGGTGCGTGCGGCGCCGGCGCCGGTGATCCTGTTCATCGACGAAGCCCATGCCCTCATTGGCGCCGGTGGCGCCGCCGGGCAGGGCGACGCCGCCAGCCTGCTCAAGCCGGCCCTGGCGCGCGGTCAATTGCGCACCTTGGCGGCCACGACCTGGCTCGAGTACAAGAAGTACATCGAGAACGATCCGGCCCTGGCGCGCCGCTTCCAGCTGGTGCTGGTCGAGGAGCCGGGACCGGCGGTCGCGGTCGAGATGCTGCGCGGGGTCGCGGTCCGGCTCGAACAGTATCACGGGGTGGCCATTCTCGAGAGCGCCGTGCATGACGCGGTCAAGCTCTCGCAGCGCTATCTGCCGGGGCGGCAGCTGCCGGACAAGGCCATCTCGGTGCTCGATACCGCCTGTGCGCGGGTGGCGCTGGGCCAGCACGACACGCCGCCGCAGGTGGAAGCGGCGCGGCGCCGGCTTGCCTCGCTGGCCGACGAAGTGCGCCGCCTGCGCGAGGAGCAGGCCACCGGCGGCGCGCACGGGACGGCGCTCGGCGCCCTGGCCGTCGAGCAGGAGGCACTGGGCCTGACGCTGGCCGGATTGACCCTGCGCTGGGAAGAGGAGCGCGAGGCCGTGCAGGAAATCCTGCGCCTGCGGCGGCGCCTGATCGCGCCCGCCGACGGGCAGGGCGGCGCCGACGACGAAGACGATGGCGCGCCGGCCTTGCTGGCGGCCCGCTTGCAGCGGCTCGAGGCCGGCCTCGAAGCGATCCGCCAGGATGACCCGATGGTGCCGGTGTGCGTCGATTCGCGCATGGTCGCCGCCGTGATCTCGGCCTGGACCGGGATCCCGGTCGGCAAGATGATGGCCGACGAAAGCCATGCCGTGCGCACGCTCTTGCAGCGGCTGGAACGGCGCGTGATCGGCCAGGGCGGCGCGCTGGCGCTGATCGCCAACCGCATCAAGGCGTACCGGGCCGGCCTGACCGATCCGCACAAGCCGGTCGGGGTGTTCCTGCTGGTCGGGCCGTCCGGCGTGGGCAAGACGGAAACCGCGTCCGCGCTGGCCGACGCCCTGTACGGCGGCGAGCGCAACATGGTCACGATCAACATGGCCGCCTACCAGGAAGCGCACACGGTCTCGCAGCTCAAGGGGGCGCCGCCGGGCTACGTCGGCTTCGGCAGCGGCGGCGTGCTGACCGAGGCCGTGCGGCGCAAGCCGTACTGCGTGGTCTTGCTGGACGAATTCGAGAAAGCCCATCCGGACGTGCTCGAAGCGTTCTACAGCGTGTTCGACAAGGGCGTGATGGAGGACGGCTCCGGCCTGCTGGTCGATTTCCGCAATACCGTCATTCTGGCCACCTCCAACGCCGGCGCGGAGCTGATCATGGGGGCCGATGCGGCGACGCGGGCCTCGCCGGCGGCCCTGCTCGAACGCCTGCGCCCCCTGCTCAGCGCGGTGTTCCGCCCGGCCTTGCTGGCGCGCGTGGCGGTGGCGCCTTACCTGCCCTTGCAGGAGCCGCAGATGCGTGGCATCGTGCGCCTCCAGCTCGACAAGCTGGGTACGCGGGTGCTGGCCGGCGACCCCGATTTTCCCGGCTTCGACGAGGCCACGGTGTCGTCGATACTGGCACGCTGCGGCGCCCACGGCGCGCGCGAGATCGAGCGCATCATCAACGACGAACTGATGACCGGGCTGGCCGACACGATCCTGGACGGCGCGCCCGCGGCGCCGCACGGCAATTGCTAGCGCCCGTGCGCGCGGGCCGCTGAGATGGCGGGCCACGCCGACAGCGCCCTGACCACCCTGGCCGTGCAGGCCGCGGCGCCGCTCGACTCGCTGTTCGTCCAGAGCCTGTCGGGTTCGGAGACGCTCAACGGCTTGTTCATGATCGAGATCGCGTGCCGCACCACCGACGCCGCGCTCGACCTGGAAGCGGCGCTCGGCCAGCATGTCACCGTGGGACTGGGCGCCGCGTCGGCCGTGCGCCTGCTCGACGGCATGTGCGCGCGCATCCGCCAGCGCCCGGCCGACAGCGGCTACGCCCTGTACACGCTGGAACTGCGCCCCTGGCTGTGGTGGCTGACCCTGTCGTCCGACAACCGCATCTTCCAGGCCAAGAGCGTGCCGGAGATCGTGGAAGCGGTGTTTGCCGCGGGTGGCTATCAGGACTATGAACTCAAACTGAGCGGCAGCTACGCGGCGCGCGACTACTGCGTACAATATGGCGAAACCGATTTCGCCTTCGTTGCGCGCCTGCTGGAAGAGGAAGGCATTTTCTATTTTTTCCGCCACCAGGCGGGCCACCATCTGCTGGTACTGGCCGATACGAGCGACGCCTTTCCCCCTTGTCCGGGCGCTGCCGCGATCGCGTTCGTGCCGGCCGCGACGGGCGGGCGCGAGCAGCAGTGCATCTATGCGGGAGAACTGGGCCAGCAAGCGGTCAGCGCGGGTTTTCGCACGGCCGACTTCGCGTTTGCGACCCCGGCCGCCGCCCTGACGGCCAGCGCCACGGCCGGCGCGGGCGGACCGGCCCACTACGATTATCCGGGCGGCTATGCGAGCAAGGCGCAGGGCGACGCCATCGCCACCAGGCGCGCGCAGGCCCAGGGCGCCGGTGCGCGCCAATTGAACGGTCAGAGCGACAGCCGGGCGCTGGTGCCGGGACACACCTTCCAGTTGACCGGGCACGAACGCGCCGATGCCAACGCCGCCTGGGTCGTGAGCGCACTGTCGCATGAGGCGTCGCACGAACGGTACACCAACGATTTTTCGGCCTTGCCCGGCAGCGTCGCCTACCGCCCGCCGCGCACCAGCGCGCGGCCGCGCATCCACGGCAGCCAGACCGCGATCGTGGTGGGCAAGGAAGGCGAAGAGATCTGGACCGACGCTTTCGGCCGTATCAAGGTCCAGTTCCATTGGGACCGCGCGGGCAAGCGCGACGAGAACAGCTCGTGCTGGGTGCGGGTGGCGCAATCGTGGACGGGAAAGGGCTGGGGCGGGCAGTTCATTCCGCGCATCGGCCAGGAAGTGGTGGTCAGCTTTCTCGACGGCGACCCGGACCGCCCGCTGGTGACCGGCTGCGTCTACAACGGCGCCAATGCGCCTCCCTACGGCTTGCCGGCCGAGCAGACCAGAAGCGGCATCAAGAGCAACTCATCACCGGGCGGGGAAGGCTTCAATGAACTCCGTTTCGAGGACAAGAAAGACGCCGAGGAACTGTACCTGCACGCGCAGAAAGACATGAAGACCGACGTGCTGCACGACGCCATAGCGGTGGTGGGCAACGACGACAGCCGCAAGATCAAGCAGAACCAGACGCTGGAACTGGAAGAGGGCAATCGCAGCGTCACGCTTTCCAAGGGCAATCTGAGCACGACGCTCACCGAAGGCAACGAGAGCCTGAGCGTCAAGGGGACGCGCGCGCTGGCCATCGAGGGCGCCGAAACGCACGACAACAAGGCCGATTTTACGCACCAGGTCGATGGCGGCTATGTGCTCACCATCAAGGGTGACCTGACCATCGATGTCCAGGGCGAGATCAAGTTCAAGGGCGCGGCGGGCCTTGCCATCGAAGCCGGCAAGGCATTGAGCGCCAAGGCCGGCACCACCTTGGCCGCCGAAGCGGGAACAGAACTGAGCAACAAGGCCGGCACCACGCTGGCGCTGGAGGCCGCCACCAGCCTGAGCAGCAAGGCGGGGGCGAGCCAGACAATCGATGGCGGGGGCATGTTGACCCTGAAAGGGGGAATGGTGAAAATCAATTGAACACGACCACGACCATGGGCGGCCAGGCGTTCACGCTGTTCGACGGCGACGGCAAGGTGCAGATGGAGGGCGAGCTTGCCGACGGCAAGCTCGAAGGCATGCTGCGCATTCATGAGGATGGCGCGCCACAGGCCGCCATGCGCTTTGCGGGCGGCGTGCAGCAGGGCGAATGCGTCATGCTGTACGCCCCGCACCGGCCGTCGGCGCGCCTGCATTTTGTCGATGGCCGGCTCGACGGGCCGGCAGAATTCTATTCCCTGGAGGGCGTCGTGGTGCGGCGCACGCACTACCGGCGCGGGCGCGTGCATGGCTTGCAGCAAGACTATTATCCCGACGGCGCCCTGTTCGAAGAGGCGCAGTATGCGCACGGCCTGCCCGACGGCGAATGGCGCCGCTTTCATCCGGGCGGTGCCCTGAGCGAACGGCGTTGTTTCGCTGCGGGGCGCCTGCTGGGCGAGGCCGAGCGTTTCGATGAGCGCGGCAACGCGCTCACGGCCTGAAAGGCGCGCCGTGTCGCTCTGTGTCTGCCTGGGCGCGTCGCTGCAATGCAGCTTTGGCGTGGCCCCCAGCGCGTTGGCAGTGTTGCCGGCCAACCGGGTCAGCGTCGATGGGGTGCCGGCCGCCACCGTGATCGATTGCGCGCCGATCGTCAACGTGCCGCCGTTCGGCATGTGTACCAGCATGGCCAATCCGATGGTGATCGCGGCCACCGCCGCCGCCCTGGGCGTGCCGACGCCGATGCCGTGCATTCCGGTCCCGACCGGCCCGTGGATCGTGGGCGCGCCGACGGTGGTGATCGGCGGCATGGCGGCCTTGAACAGCGATGCGAAGCTGGCCTGCAGTTGGGGCGGGGTGATCCAGATCCTGGTGCCTGGACAGGCCAGCACCGTGGTGCCGTGAGCCGTCTCGGCTGGCGGTTCGTGCCATTTTTTCGTCGCTCCCCTGGAACGCATTCAATGTCTGTCGAATTCGGAGTCTTACATGCTTACCATGGACATGATCAAGCGTCATCTTCTGCAAGCCCATGCCGCTTGTTGAAGCAAGCCTAAGTGCATGTGAGCTATGTGCGGAAATCGTTCTTTAGTGGCGATGATTAAATTGCAATAAACAATCCATTAATGAGGGGGTTATGAAATGCCAACTGTTGACGAAGTGGACGGGAAAGTAGTGGCCTTGAGCATGCGCGTTGCGACACTCGAAGGAAGCAGCGCGGCGCACGAGTTCGAATTGCAAAAGCTGAAAGATCGGTTTCACCTGGGGATCGCCGTTTTTTTGATCGCCGGGGCAGGCGCGGGATTCGCGTACAACGCCTTTACCGAAACGCGTGACAAGGTAGTGGTGCTGAAGGCGGATGCAGCAAAAGTAGAGGGCGCCATGGCGCTATGGTCGAAAGAGTTGCCAAAAACTGCAGATGCAGCCATCTTGCGTGCTGTCGAGAAGGTAACTGTTTAGCCCTGACCGTTGTAAACGCGCAATTGTAAACATTCCGATATCCGGGCATGATGCCGGTCATGGTAAAACTTGCCCCTCTTCCCGACCTCTCGACTCTCTCGCATCCCGAAAAAGA